>JAJYDD010000005.1 GCA_021777795.1 Pseudomonadota bacterium
GCCTCGTCCTCGCTGATATGCGCGCGCGAATAGACATAGCCGGCGCCGACGCGCGATTGCAGCGGAATGCGCCAGATCCAACCCGCACGCGCCGCGCTCGACAGCGTATAGGGCGGATAGGCTGCGTCGCGCGGGAGCGGCATGGCGACGGCGGCGTCGCATAACAGACGCCGCGACCAGTCGATCCAGGGATCGCCGAGTTCGCCTTCGATGAGCCGGCCCTGGAAGCCGGTCGCATCGACAAAGAGATCGCCGTCGATGCGACGCCCGCCGCCAATGTCGAGGCTCGTCAGCAGGCCGCTTTCGTCGAAGGCGGCTGATCGCACATGGCCATGCAGATGCGCGACGCCGGCGGCGGTGGCGAGTTCGCGCAGATAATCAGCGAGCGCCTGGGCGTCGAGATGATAGGCGTAGGCGCCGGCCTGGGAAATGGCGCTCGCCCCGCCATAGGGCCAGGCGGCCTTGCCGGCCTCGCAGAGGCCGGCTTGCACGGAATAATCGGCATAGGCCCGATCGTCGCCGGTCTGCTGTCGCCGCTTCAGCCAGAAGTGAAACAGGTCGAGGCCGTTGAGCTGGCCGCCGCACAGGCCGAAGGCGTGCCAATAGGCGGCGCCCCCGCCGCGCCAATCGGCGAACCGGATCGCCAGCTTGAAGGTGGCCGAGCAGCGGCGCATGAACTCGCGCTCGTCGATCCCGAGCGTCCGCATGAACTCGACGATCGAAGGCACCGTCGCTTCGCCGACGCCGATGGCGCTGATCGTCGGCGATTCCACCAGCGTCAGGCTTACGTTGCGCGCGCGCGTGAGATGGCGAAGGTAGAGCGCGGCCATCCAGCCCGCGGTTCCGCCGCCGACCACGACGATGCGCTCGACCTCACCGCGCTCCCGGCTCACGGCGAAGCCTCCGGGCGGCGGGCGACGATGAAATGGAAATCGACCTCCAAGGCGATGCGGCGACAATCGATGTCGACGAAGCCGAGTTCGCCGAGGGTTTCGAGATAAAGCGCGGGGTGGCGCAGGAAGTGCAGAAACATGAGATCGGGCGCCAGCCCATAAGGCGGGCGACCGCTGCGAAAATGGAGCGGCGCGCGCTCGAAGATCATCAGACGGCCGCCGGGCCGCACCACGTCTCGCGCGCGCGCAAGCAGACGGCGCGCGTCGGCGTCCGGCCAATCGTGCAGCGCCGATTTGAATGCGACGAGATCAGCCGGCGCGGGCAGCGGGTCGCGGCGCATGTCGCAGGCGTGGAAGGCGATGGCCGCAGCCTGCGCGGGCGCGATCGCGGCGACATGGTCGCGCCCGATCGCGCAGACCACCGGCAAATCGACGACGGTCGCCAGCAGATCGGGGCGACGGCGAAGCAGCGCCAGACTGAATTCGCCGGTGTTGCCGCCGAGATCGACGAAATCGCCGACGCCGTCGAGGTCGATCTCGTCGAGCGCCGCGTCGGCCTCGTATTTGGTCAGGCAGGTCGTGAAGCGCGTCCACGCCTGCGTCGCGGCGCGGTTTTCGGCGGAAAGCTCGAAACAGCGGTCGTAGCGGAACAGATCGAACGTCTTCGAGCGCGCCATGAATTGCGGCGCGTCGGCCAGCAGCGCGTTGAATAGCGAATGGATGTCGGGCCAGACGAGATCGGCGAAAGCGATGCGCGCCTCAAGGAGGTCGCGAAACCGCAGAGCGTCGCGAAAGGCCGGCGTCAGGCGCAGAACGTCGCCGTCGCGGACGATCACCCGATTGGCCTCCAGCATGTCGACGAGCAAGGCCAGGCTGCGCGGCGCGAGGCGGCTGCGGCGCGACAGTTGGCCCATGTCGGCCGGCGCTGCGGCGAGCGTTTCGATCAGACCGAAATCGAGCGCCGCGCGCAGCGCCCGGGCGTCCATTTCCGTTGAAAGGAACGCGATCACGCCCAGATGCGCCCGCGAAGTCACTTCAGGGCCTCGCGTTGGCGACGGGGTCGGGCGGGTCGGCGACGTTGAAAGTGACGCGGCAGCGCAGGCCGCCGGGCAGATCGTGGTCGGCGTTGGGCAGTTCGAGACGCACGCCATAAGTGCCGCTCGCGGCGTCGAACACGGAATCGACGACGGTGACTTTGGCCTTGCGTTCGCCCCCGACGGGGTCGCTCGGATAGACGCTCGCCACGTCGCCGACTTTGATGAGCTTGTAATAGCGCACCGGAAGGTAGGTCTCGACGTTGAGCGGATCGACGCGCGCGATGGTGACGATGACGGAATCCTGATGAAAGAACTCGCCAGGGCCGATCGAGCGCTGGGTGACGACGCCGTCGATGGGGCTGCGGACCGTGCGCAGCGCGAGATCGGCCTCCGCCCGTCGCAACTCGATGCCGGTCATGAGATGGTTGAGCTTGGCGAGTTCGACCTCCTGCTTGGCGACGTTATAATCCGCCTGCGCGTTGTCGACGTCCTGCGCGGCGCCGACATGGTCCTTTTGCAGGCCGATCTTGCGGCGCAGGACGCCGGCCTTCTGGTCGAGCACCGCCTGTTTGGCCTGAATTTCGGCAGTTGAATCGGCCTTGACCTGATTGTAGGAGACGGCCGCCTGCTCGGCCGAGGATTCGATATGGGCCAGCACCTGGCCTTTCCTCACGATGTCGCCGCGATCGACGTCAACGTCGGTGACGATATTGGCCACGGGGCTGCCGACCTTGGCGACCAGCGAGGGCTCCATCACGCAATCGAAAGGTCGCGAGGCGGCGCGCGCGGCGCCCGCGCCGAGAACGGCCGCCCCTGCGAGCGCGATCCAGCAACGCTTCGACATCATGCGTCCTCCTTCATTCCGGCCGTCCGGAAAAGGCGAGGGTCTTCGATCTCCAGGCGTCGGAGCGCAGCAGATCGGCGCGCATCCGCGCGTGCAGACGCTCAGCGCGCCGCTGTGCGTAATCGGCGGCCCCGCGCGCCGCCCAGGGGCCCGCTAGGCGGGCCAGCCTTTTGGCGAAGCCAGACAGCGCCAGGCCGTTGTCAGGGTCCATCAGCGGGTCTTCGAGCGACAGAATGGCCTCGAAGGCGCCCGGCTCGCCCTGCCGTCCGGCGCGGCCGGCGAGTTGGAGATCGATGCGGCGCGCGTCATGGCGCTCGGTCATGACCACATGCAGGCCGCCAAGTTCCGCGACGCCCTCGCCCAGGTGAATATCGGCGCCGCGCCCGGCCATGTTGGTGGCGACCGTGATGCGCCCGCGCTCGCCCGCTTGCGCGACGATCTCGGCTTCCCGTTGGTCCTGCACCGCGTTCAGCACGCAATGGGCGAGGCCGGCGGCGGCGAGCTTCTCGCTGGCGACGCGCGAACTCGCCACCGAGCGCGTTCCGATCAGCACCGGCGCGCCCTTGGCGTTGAGAGCGGACACGCGCTCGATGACGCGATCCCATTTCTCCTGCGAGGTCGCGCAGATGACGTCGGGGCGGTGGAGACGGCGCACCGGCTTGGCGGTCGGGATGGTGGCGACGGCGACGCGATAGACGCGCCAGATTTCGCTGGCCACCGGTTGCAGCGTGCCGCTCATGCCGGCAAGCCGCCGGTAGCGCCGGAAGAATCTCTGGTAGGTGATGCGCGCCAACGTCTCGCGGCGCTCCGACAGGGCGCAGTTCTCCTTGCGCTCGATCATCTGGTGCAGGCCGTCGCTCCATTGCCGGTCGGGCATGATGCGGCCCGTATATTCGTCGACGATGCGCAGCTTGCCGTCGGCGATGACATAGTGCTCGTCCTTGTGGAACAGATGCAGCGCCGCCAGCGCTTGGCGCGCCAGTTCCTCGCGGCTCACCATGCTGCGCCAGTGGCCCGCGCGCTCGCGCGAGAACGCCTCGACCCGTTGCTGGCCCTGCTCGGTGAGGAAGACGCGGCGATCCTCGGCCGAGACGATGAAATCTTCCTCGATCGCGAGGCGGCGGGAAAGCTCCAGCGCCTCGCTCACCGTCGTCTCGTCGAGCGTCGCGTCCCCCGCGCCGGAGATGATGAGCGGCGTGCGCGCCTCGTCCACCAGTACGCTGTCGGCCTCGTCGACGAGCGCGAAATGCAGGCCGCGCATGCGCAGTCTGTCGGCGCGCGGCGCCGAGGCGTAGAGCCGCTCCAGCTTCAGCTCAAAATCGCCGACCGTCTGCCCGATCGCCATGCGATCACGCAGATAATCGAAGGCGAGATCCTTGTTGGTGCAATAGGCGATGTCGCGGGCGTATGCGGATTGTCGTTCTTCGAAGCTCTGGCCGCCGACCACCACGCCGACGCTCAAGCCCAGCGCGGCGTAGAGCGGGCCCATCAGTTCCGCGTCGCGTCGCGCCAGATAATCGTTGACCGTCACGACATGGATCGGCAGGCCCGCCAGTCCCGCTGTTCCGGCGACCAGCGTCGCCGTCAGCGTCTTGCCTTCGCCGGTCGCCATCTCGGCCAGCATGCCTTTGACCATCGCGAAGGCGCCGAGGATCTGAACGTCGAAATGGCGCTTGCCCAGCACCCGTCCCGACCATTCGCGGATCGCGGCGAAGGCGCGCCCGGTCAGCGGGTCGGGAAAATCGGGCGCGCCGCGCAGGCGCATGGCGATGTCGCGGGTCGCGGCCTTCAGCGCCTCCTCGCTCATGTCGCGAAAAGTCTGCGTGTGCTGCTCCACCAGCGGCAGGATGCGGCGCAGGTTTTGAGCGCGCCGCGTCCCGCGCGCGGCCACCCAATGCGATTGGGTCGAGCGGGCGAACCGCTCCAGCGCGCCCTCGCGCGTCTCGGCGCGCTCGGCGCAAATGCGCTGCATCGGAAGCGCGAGATCAGACATGGAGCGGCTCAGACATGGACCGGCTCAGACATGGAACTGGCCGATAAAAAACTGGCGCGCCGAACGCAGGATGCGCCAGGCGATCGGCTGATCGGGATATTTGAAGCGCACGTAGACGCGCGCGCCCAATCTATCTGCGGCCGCGCCTTCGTCGAGTTGCACGTCGACCTGGAAATAGCTGAACAGGGCCTGCGGGCGCTCCGTGCGGCTGGGGTCGAGCGCGATGGTTCCGCCGCCGCGCGTGGTCAGCGCCAGGCTCGGCACGTCGACCTGCGCGGCGGGCGTCACGCGCAAGAGGCGGGCGGGCAGCGTATGGGCGAGGTCTTCGGCGAGGCGCGCCTCGACGCGCGCGCCGGCGCCGCGGATGAGATCGACTTCGCCCTGGCTCGCCAGCAGACGCACCACGGGCGGGGAAGCGCCGACGACATAGCCGACCAGTTCGCCGCGGCGCACCAGGCGGCCGGGCAGATCCTCGGGGCGGGCGATCACGAAGCAGCCGGCCTCGTCGGCCGCAACGTTCAACTCGGCGCGCTGCTTGTCGAGCGCGGCCAGCCGATCGCGAAGATGCGCGCCCTGCTCGGAGAACATCTGCGCCTGCACGCGGTCGATCATGCGCACGGCTTCGAGCCGCTGCTCGGTCTCGGCGATCTCCGCCCGCAGCACGTCGGCCCTGGCGTCGAGGATCGGGTCCCGCAGCGCCACGAGGGTCTGGTTGCGCGCGACCGGCTGTCCGGCGCCGACCTCGACTTTCTCCACGAAGCCGTCGGTCCTAGCGCGCACCTCCGCCTGACCGGGGGTGATGACGACGCCTTCCGCGACCGTGGCGTAGGGCAGGGGCACGAGAAACATCAGCGCCCCCAACGCCCCCAGCGCGCCGAGCGAAAGGCTGATCGCGCGTCGGCGCCGGCCCTGGAGGCGAGGGCTGGTCGCCAGAAATCTGATCGCCTTCAGGATCGGCAGCATCAGGATGGCGAAGATCGACCACGCGGCCATCACAAGGCCGACCACGACCAGCTTGGTCGCCAGAAACACCGCGATGCCGAGCGAAACCAACATCCGGTAGAGGAACGACAGCGCGGCGTAGAGCAGCAGCCATTTGCGCTCGCTCGGCTCGGCGACCGGCGTCTCCAGTTCGTCGAGCCCGAACAGATGGCGCTGGATCAGATAAAGCACATAGGCGTTGGCCCGCGTGCCGAGATTGGGGATCTCGACGAGGTCGGAGAAGATGTAATAGCCGTCGAAGCGCAGCAGCGGATTGCCGTTGAATAGCAACGTCGAGACGCCGCCGATCAGCATCACGTTGAAGGCGACGGTGCGGCCGAGGCCGGGCGCGCCGCGCACCCACAGAATCGTCGCCAGCGCCGCCAGCGCCATTTCGACCAGAATGCCCGCCGCGCTGACGACGATGCGCCGGTGTTTTTCCTTGAACGCCGCCGAGGCCGAGGCGTCGACATAGAGCACCGGGATGAACACCAGCAGCATGACGCCGACTTCGTGCACCTCGCCGCCCCAGACCTTGGTGGCGAAGGCGTGGCCGAGTTCATGAAGGCTCTTCACCACGGGATAGACGCACAGCAGCAGCGCGACGCTGTCGGCGGTCAGCACGCGGTCGGCGACATCGGAAGTCAGCTCCGGCCAATGCAGGATGGCGAGCACGAGGCCGGTCAGCACGAGGACGCCCCAGGCGAGGAAGCCGAACACGCTGAACAGCGGCCGCGCCAGCGGCGCGGTCAGGCTCAGCAGTCGGTCGGGGTCGAACAGCGGAAGGCGGATCGCCATCGGATTGCGCAATTGCGCCATCATGCGGCGGCGGCCGGCGTCCTGCGAGCGCTGCGCCATCTCCTCGAAGTCGGGCGGAAATTCGCCTTGCAGCAGATCGGCCGAATGCAGTTGCGCGAGCAACTGGATGGTTTCGTCCTGTGTTGCGGGATCGTCGGGCGCGCGCCGGCCCGCCGCCTCCCAGATCTCCTGCATCGTGCGCCGGCCGTCCATCAGGCTGACCATCAGGTTGGACAGGTCGGACAGGCTGTGGAAACGCCCGGATTGCGGGTCTTGCAGCACGTGCCATACGCGGCCGCGATAGACTTGGCGATGGATGCGCGTGTGCGAGCGCAGCCGCGGCTTGAGGCCGGCGACGCGATACCAGGAGTTGGAGAACAGTGAGCGGCTCATCTGCGGCTCAATGCGTCCAGCGCCACGCCCAAAGGCGCAAGCTGTCGATAAGCGGGTGCAGCCAAATCCAGGCGAGGTTGCGCTCGCCGACCTGGATCTTGCCGACGCCCTGCATGCCCGGCTGCAACTCGCTCGGATTTTCGGTCAGGCGTCCCTCGACGCGGAACGCGTTGCGACCGCCGCGCACTTCGGCGATCGGCGTGATTTGGTCGACGACGAAGGGCAGCCGGACGTCGGGCAGCGCGCTGACGACGAGTTCGCCGCGCTCGCCCGGCTTGACCGCCTCGATGTCGCGCTCGTCGACGTCGAGCACGATGCGGTAGACGGTGAGCGGCGCCACTTCGAAAAGCACCTGGCCGCGCTGCACCGAAGTGCCGATGAGCTGGCTGAGGTCGCCCGAGACGATCTGGCCGTCGATCGGCGCGCGAAGCTGGATGCGCGCGAGTTCGGCATCGACGAGCTTGATCTGCGCTTGCGCCTGATCGATCTGCGCTTTGGCGACATTGCCGACCGCCGGCTCGCGCGCCGCCAGCGCCTTGTCATATTCGTAGAGCCGCTGCTGGCGCTCCGTCACCCATTTGAGCCGTTCGAGCAAAAGGTCGCGGTCTTCGAGTTCGGCCAAAATCTGGCCCTGCTTGACCTTGTCGCCAGCCCGCGCGCGCGCGTCCTTGATGAAGCCGTCGTAGGGGGCGACGACGGCGCGGCGCACCAGGCCCTGGATCTCGGCGTCCGCGTCGACGTCGTAGGGGGTCTTGACGACCGACAGCGCCGCAGCGACGGCGACGACGGCGATCGCGATCAGTTTGCGCAGGAGATGACCGGGCCCGAACAAGCGGCTCAACTGCCAGGTCAGGCTCTCGAACGCCTTGACGATCAGCCAGCGGTCGTTGAGGCGCTTCTCCTCCAGAATGGGGCCGACGATCGAGGTCGCCAGTTCCAGCATCTCGATCGCGTCGCGGTCGAAGGGGACGTCGGGCGGCCGTTCGAAGGTGATCGCGCCGGCGAGACGGTCGGCCACCAGCATCGGGACCGTCAGCACCTGACCGTCGCGCTGGGCGCGTGAAAGCTCCTCATGCGCCGAGATGGCGAGCCATTGGTCGGCGGGGGCGGGATAGAGCACCAGGCAATTCTGGTCGAGCGCCTCGTCCATCGCCGCCGCCAGCCCGCTGACGAGCGCCATGCGCTGGCCGAACTGCGCCGAATGCGAGATCACCTCGACCTTCACGCGCACGCCGCGGCGCACGCCCAGGCTGACGCGCGAACAACCCGCCTGCGCCGCGAGCCGGCTGACGACGGCGAGGGCTGCGGTCGCAAAACCCTCGCGCGCCAGGGCGTCGCCGACGAGCGCCAGCGCGGCGGCGGAGCGGGCGATCAGCCGCTCCAGTTCGGCGCCGCGAGTCTGGCGCAGCCGGTCGCGAATCCACGCGGCGCCCCATTGCAGATGACGCAGCGCCGCGCGCGCTTCCTCTGCGCGCGCCGTCCTGAGCGTGACCGCCGCGACGCCCCTGACCTCCTCGCCAACCAGAATCGGAAAGGCGACATGGGCGACGCCCGCCTCGGCCTGTGACACCCCGCGCCTCTCGCGGATCGCGAGTTCCGCCGCGCCCGCCAGCGCGACGGCCTTAGGCGCGCCCTCCGGCCAGTACGCGACCGGCTCGAATTGTCCGCGCGTTTCGCCCGCCAGCAGCACCAGCCCGCGCGTCGCCCCTTCGATGGCCTGGCATTGCAAAGCGATCCAGGCGCGCGCGAGCGAGGCGACATCGGCGGCCTCGCTGAGGCGCTTCCAGAGCGCCGGCTCCAAGGGCGCGACCTGGGCCGGCTGCTCCGCGGTGGCGGCGGCGCTTTGCGGCCGGGACTCCATCGCCCGTTAGCGCTCGACGTCGAGCGCGCCGTGGCGCGTCTCGTATTCGCGCAGCACGTTGCCGAGGATCGTCCACAAGCGCTTGGCGGCGTAAGGCGACATGACGATTCGGTTGGACAGATCGACCGTCACCGGCCCCTCGCCGCCAGCGTTCCAAGTGCGATTGAGGCCGAAGAACAGATCGAGCTGCTCGCGCGTGCTTTGCACGTTGACGACGTTGGCGAACACGGTCGCCATTTCCGTGTCGTTCCATTGCAGGGCGGCCGGACGCGGCTCCAAAGCCGGCTCCGACAGTTTAGTCGTACTCGCCACGGACGATAGCCTCCCAAACTGCCGCTACATAAGGCCAGGAGTGTAACAGGCGACGGGGCCGACGCAAGCGCGCGCCGTTTGCGCCCGCTCACTCTCTTTCGAAACCAAGACTCGACGCCAATTGGCGGTTAACGAAACCTGGTTGCGCTTCTGTTGCGAAGGCGGGCGCGCTCCGAAAGGCCCCGACCGGCCGGCTTTCGCATCGACGATCAGCGTGAGATCGAAGGCGTTGCAATCGTCGTCGGAGCGCGCCTCACGTGCGTTTCTGGATCATCGGCTCGAACAGCGCCATCATCTTGGCGCCCTCGGCGAACAGACATTCGATATAGGGCATCAGGATCATCTCAGCGACGTCGTCAGCCGTGAGCAACCGGTTCGCGCGCCTATTGCGCCAGGCCCTGTCGCGAATTGAAAATCCAGTTCTTGTTGTTCTTGGGATCGACCGAGCAACTCGTGGCCAGACGCGGCATGATGTCGGCGGCACGGACGCGGCGTTGCTGCTCGATGTGCTCGCCGGCTACACTTGCGAGGAACCCAAGACTGTCGCCACGATTGGCGCCGTCCGCGCTGAAGGATATGCGAAGGACTTGCGTGAAGACGCGCTGCACGGCGCTCGGCCTCCCTGGCCCCCGCTGGCGCAAGACGCAGCCGGGATCTTGGTGCGTTCGTCGCGCTGCGCCTGCGCTATCTGTCGAGCTTCAACGCCGTGATGGACTAGCATGGGCTCGACACGCTCGCCTTTCCGCAATCTTCCGCCGGACTGCCGGGCGTGTTCGACAAGGCGACCTATCCGACAACCACCGTTTCGGAGATCAATATCGCGGGCGCCCCCGGCTTGACGGTTCCCGCCGGCCGATTCGCCAAGGGCTCGCCGTTCAGTGTGATCTTCGTCGAGCGGATGTAGAGCGAGGCGAAATTGTTGCAACGCGCCTATGCCTACGAGCAGGCGGCGCATCATCGCATCGCGCCAAAGCTCGTCACGCAGGGCTGAAGGCGCGGTAATCGAGGTCGTAGCCGAAATAGCGGGGACCGACGAGTTCCAGCCCCTTCAGCGTCCGCCACGCCGCCGCGCAGGGAAAAGCGAGCGCCGCCACCCGGACGCCGTAGCGCATCGCATCCGCCGTCACCGGCGCGCCGGTCTCGGCTTCCAGCAGTGAGATCATGTCGGGTGTTGTCACCAGCGTTTCGCCGTCGCGCTCGGCGATCAGGAATTCGTTCTGGAACGCCAGCCGCAGGCGATGGCCCTTGAATGCGTCGAGGCCCTCTATATCCGCCTCGCCGCGCGCAAACCCGCCGACTGTGCGTCTCAATACGTCCCTGACGCGGCCGTTGAAGATGATCTCGGCGCTGAGCGCCGCGCGGATCGCCTCGACGGGATCGTCGTGGCGCGCCCGCGCCTGGCGAAGCGTCTTGCCCAGCGCCGCGCACAGGCTCAGCGTTCCGCGCACCGTCGATTGCTTGGCTTTCGCGCCGTCCATCGGATAGAACGCGAGCAACGCCGAGCCGCCCATATCGACGGTGCAGGAGCGCGCCAGCCGCTCCGTCCACCGGTTGTCGATGGTCTCCAGCACCACGCAATTGCCCTTGTCGTCGGCAAGCGCCATCGGCGTCGCCGAGACGCCGCACATGCCGAAGGTCGTCATCTGCAATTCCGGGAAGGCGCGGCCCATGCCGTCGCCGTCGATCAGCGGCAGGCCGGTTGCGGCGGCGGCGACGAACGGCGTCGTCGAATTGATGCCGCCGGCCTCGCCGCACAACAGGCCGTCGACCTTGCGGCCGATGAATTTCTCCAGCTTGCGCAAAGCGACGACGATTTCCTCGCCCTGCGGCAGCTTCTCGGTCATCACGGTCGGCGCGCCCATCATGCAGACCGGCGCGATCAGGGCGTCGTCGTCGAAGCCCTCGACATCAACCAATCTGACGGGTCCGTGGCGGCGGATCGCCTCCTTCGCCATTAGCTTGCCGACATAGGGGTCGCCGCCGCCGCCCGTGCCGAGAATGGCGCCGCCGGTGGCGATGTCGTCGAGATCGGCGGCCTCGACGATGCGGACGGTCTTCAGCGTGCTCATCAGGCGCTTCCCCTCAGGATCGTTGGCGCGACAGCGGAACGAAGGCGATGTCGGGATAGCCGAAGGCCTTGGGGCCGACGACTTCCAGCGCGCGCGGCGTCGTCATGAGTTCATGCGCCGGCAGGCCGATGGTGGCGATCTTCTGCCCGTAGCGAAGCGTCTCGGTCGTGATCGGCTCGCCGGTTTCCAGATGCAGGTTCATGATAAGATCGGGCACGATCGCGACTGGCTGGCCATCGACGAACAGCACCAGATTCTCGTTCTGGATCGCGATCCGCGCATTTGAACCCGCATGGGCGTCGATGCCGGCGATGTCGGCCTCGCCGACTGCGAAGCCGCCGCGCAATTCGCGCCGGACGCCGGTCACCTTGCCGGTGAACAGCAGCGTCGCGCCTGTGGCGTCGATCAGCCGCGAGACCACGTCCTGATGTTTGGCGCGCGCCTCCAGGATGACGCGCCCGACATCGAGCGCCTGGGTCAGCGTGTTCGGCACCGCGAATTTTTTGACATAGGCGCCCGGCATCGGCGTGGTGGCGAAGCCGGCGCCGGCGCCCATCTCCACCGCGGTGCGGCGCGCGAATCGCTCCAGCCAGAACATGTCGATCACATGTTTGAACACCACGACATTGCCCTTGTCGTCGGCGATCGCGCCGGGCGAGGGGTCGAGGCCGTAGATGAAGAAGGTCGACATCTGCACTTCAGGGAAAGCCCGGCCCATGCCGTCGCCGTCAACCACGGGCAGGCCGGCGCGCGCCGCGGTCAGCATCGGCTCGATTGAGTTCGAGCCGCCGATCTCGGCGGAGATGATGGCGGCGCATTGGACGCCGCTCGCCTCCTCGACGCCGCGCAGCGCGCGCAGGCATTCGTCGCCCTGTTTGATCTTCTCGACGCCGACCACGGGCGCGCCGATGCCGCCGACCGAGCCGACGAAGGCATCGTCGTCGAGCGCTTCGAGCGGGATGACCTCGACCGTCGCGCCCCTGCGCAGCAATTCGCGCAAGCGGAGCATGCCGATATAGGGGTTGCCGCCGCCCCCCGTGCCGAGCAGCGCGGCGCCGAGCGACAGCGCCAACAGGTCGGCCTCGACCACGGGAAAGCCTTCACGCGACATCGAGATCTCCCACCACCTTCACATGCACGCGCGTCGCATTGCCCGGCAGATAAGCGAGCGGCACGTCCTCGACGTCGACGACCTCGATCGTGCCCGCGCGCGCGCCGGCCGAGACGGCGATGGCGGTCGCTTTGTCGGTGGCGTCCTTGATCGCTTCGGCGCGCGACATCGAGGCCAGCGAATAGACGCGATCGATTTCGCCCGACACTTGCGCGATCGCGGCGCCGACGGCGTTGGCGACCGCAAAATGGTTGGGCTTCAACACCTCCAATCCGCCGATCGCGCCTTTGACGAGGATCGAGCCGCCGCCGACCACGATGACGGGCAGCGGCTCGGCCGAAAGCCTTGAACGCTCGACGCCCGCCTCCAGCATCTGGGCGATGCGCGCCTCGGCGCGTGCGATCAGATCAGGGTCGAGGCCCGCGACCTTGCCGGGATCGCCGATCTCGGCGCGGCCCGCCGCCGCCACGATGTCGCTCGTCGTCAGCGTCTGGCCGCCGAACACAAGCGCTTCGCTCACCAGTTTGTAGCCGACCGAGCGCGGGCCGACGCTGACGCCCTTGGGGCCGTCGACAACCAGCGATCCGCCGCCCAGGCCGAACGAGAACACGTCGGGCATGCGGAAATTGGTGCGCACGCCGCCGACTTCGACCGCGACCGTCGCCGGGCGCGGAAAGCCCTTATGCAGCGCCCCTACGTCCGACGTCGTGCCGCCGATATCGACGACGATGGCGTCCGAGACGCCGGAGAGAAAGGCCGCGCCGCGGATTGAATTGGTGGGGCCGCTGGCGAAAGTCAGCACGGGGAAATTCTCGGCATAGGCCGCGTCCATCAGCGTGCCGTCGTTCTGGGTCAGATAGAAGCGCGCCTTGACGCCGGCGGCGTCGAGCGCGTTCCGGAAAGCATCGACGACGAGCTTGGCCAGATCACACAGACAGGCGTTCATGATCGCCGCGTTCTCGCGTTCAAGCAGCCCGATGCGGCCGATGTCGCTCGACAGCGTGAAATGTACATCGGGCAGCGCCTTTTTCAGAATATCGCGGGCGCGCGTCTCGCATTCGGTGTTGACGGGGCTGAATACGGACGAGATCGCCACGGCGCGGATGTTCTTGGCCCGGATGTCGTCGGCGATGGCGAGCAATTCTTGTTCGTCGAGCGCCGAGATCTCGCGGCCGTCGAATTCGTGGCCGCCGTGGGCGAGGTAGGCATGGCCGCCGATCGCGGCCTTCAGATCGTCGGGCCAATCGACCATCGGCGGCAGCGAGGCCGTCGCCGGCAGGCCGAGCCGCACCGCGGCGGTGGGCGCGAGATCGCGGCGCTGCACGACGGCGTTGGTGAAATGCGTGGTGCCGATCATCACGGCGTCGATCGCGCCCGGCGCCAGCCTGGCCGCCGCGAGCGCCTGGGCCAGCGCCTCGACGACGCCTGTCATCACATCCGCCGTGGTCGCCGCCTTGACGCCGGCCAGCACCTGGGTGCCGTCCATGACGACGGCGTCGGTGTTGGTGCCGCCGACATCGATGCCTATCCTTATCATAGCGGGGTCTCCTCAGCGTTTTTATAGGCGGGCGCGTCGCTCGCGCGCGGGCCCCAGAGATGGCAGTTGGCGCTGTGTCCGGGGCCGATCGGCGCCGGGCGCGGATTTTCGACGGGGCAGGGCGCGAAGGCGTGGGCGCAGCGCGGATGAAAGGCGCAACCCCTGGGCCTGTCGGCGGGGTTGGGGATCTCGCCTTCGATCAGCGGCTCGCGCGGCTTCATCCGCTCTTCGGCCTCGGAGACGACCGGCACGGCTGCGATCAGCGAGCGCGTGTAGGGATGCGCGGGCGCCTCGAACAAGGCCTGGGTCGGACCCGTTTCAATCAGGCGGCCGAGATAGAGCACGCCGACCCGGCTGGCGAAGCTGCGCATCAGCGACAGATCGTGCGAGATGAAGATATAGGTGAGGCCAAGACGGGCTCTCAACTCCTCCAGCAACTCGATGATCTTGGCCTGCACCGAGACGTCGAGCGCCGAGGTCGGCTCGTCGAGCACGATCAGCTTCGGCTCGACCGCGAGCGCGCGCGCGATGGCCGCGCGCTGCTTCTGGCCGCCCGAGAGTTCGTAGGGGTAACGCTCGGCGAAGCTCGCCGGCAATTGCACCTGTTCGAGCAGCGCGGCGACGCGGCGGCGGACCTCGGCGCGCGCCACGCGGCGCGCCTCCAGCGGCACCGCGATCGACTGACCTATCGAGCGGCGCGGATTGAGCGATGAGCCCGGATTCTGAAACACCATCTGCACGGCGTCGCTGCGCTTGCGCCCGTCGCGCTCGGCTAGAAAATCGCGGCCCTCAACCAGAATGGCGCCCGAAGTCGGTTTGACGAGGCCGAGGATCATGCGTGCGATCGTCGACTTGCCGGAGCCGCTCTCGCCCGCGAGGCCGAACACTTCGCCTGGGTCGAGCCGGAAACTGACGTCCTCGACCGCCTGCACCGCGCCGCGCACGGCGCCGAACAGCCCGCCGCGAATGGCGAAGGCCTTGGAAAGGCCAGCGACTTCAATCAAGGCCGCGCTCACTCCGTCGCCTCCAGGCGCCAGCAGGCGGCGGAATGGCCGGCGGAAATGAGCGTGTGCGGCGGCGTCTGCGCGCAGGCGGGCGTCGCGAGCGGACAGCGCGGCGCGAAGCGGCAGCCGGACGGCGGCGCGGAATAATCCGGCAGCGCGCCGTCGATGCCGCGCATGGCCGCGCCGCCGGAAAGTTTCGGCGTGCAGGCCATCAGCGCCCGCGTGTAGGGGTGGCGGGGGGACGCGAACAGCGCCTGGGTTGGTCCCTGTTCGACCACCGCGCCCGCATACATCACGAACACATGGTCGGAGGATTCGCGCACCACGCCGAGATTGTGAGTAATCATCAACAAGGCGAGGCCGCGCGCCTCGACGAGATCCTTCAGCAGTTTGAGGATCTGGGCTTGCGTCGTCACGTCGAGCGCCGTGCCGGGTTCGTCGGCGATCAACAGCCGCGGCTCCGAGAGCAGGGCCATCGCGATCAATATGCGCTGCCGCATGCCGCCGGAAAGTTGCAGCGGATAGGCGCGGCCGATGCGCTCCGGGTCGGCCATGCGCACTTGCGCCAGCACCTCGGCGACGCGCGCCTGGCGCTGCTGTCTGTTGCGGGCGCGGCCGAGCCGCGCATCGGCGTATTTGAGGATCGTCCGCATCTGATCGCCGATGGTGAACACGGGATTGAGCGAGCTGGTCGGATCCTGAAACACCATCGACATCGCCGTGCCGCGCAAGCGCGCGCGTTCGCGCGCAGGCAGCTTCAGCAAATCCACGCCGTCGAAACGGATCTCGCCGCCGAGGACGCGCGCCGGCGGGCTAGCCAGCAGGCCCATGATCGCGCGCATCGTCACGCTTTTGCCGCAGCCGCTTTCGCCCACCAGCGCGACATGCCGACGCGCCGGCACATCCAGCGACACGTCGCGCAAGAGTTGCGCGCGCGCGCCGTCGCTGACGAAATCGAGGCTCAACGCGCGAACCGAGAGCAGCGCCTCTTCGCTCATCGGACGCTCTCGACGTCGAAGAGATCGCGCAAGCCGTCGCCGAGCAGATTGAAGCCGAGCGCAACGAACAGGATCGCGGCGCCCGGCAGCAAGGCCTCCCACCAGCGCTCGGGCAGGAAATCGGCGCCCGCCGCCACCATAGTGCCGAGATCGGGCGTCGGCGGCTGCACGCCAAGGCCGAGATAGGAAAGCGCCGCGCCGACGAGGATGACGAAGCCGAAATCCAGCGAAACCTTGACCAGGATCGCCGAGGCGCAATTGGGCAACAATTCGCGAAACAGAATGTGGAGCTTGCTCGCCCCGAGAGTCTCCGCCGCCTCGATGAATTCCTGATGTCTCAGGGTGCGCGTGATCGAGTAGATCAGCCGCGTATGCCATGTCCACCAGAGCGCGGCGATCGCCAGCATGGAATGGAGCAGGGACGGCGTCAGCACGGTCGTCACCGCCAGCGCCATGACCAGGGGCGGAATGGCGAGCGAAATGTCGTTGACGCGCATGATGATCGTTTCGACCCAGCCGCCGAAATAGCCGGCGATCAGACCGAGCGCGACGCCGACCGGCACGGCCACGCCAAGCACGGCGCCGGCGAGCAACAGCGAAATCCGGTAGCCGAACAGAACCCGGCTGAAGATGTCGCGGCCAACATTGTCGGTGCCGAACAAATAATGCAGAGACGGCGGCTGATGACGGGCGCGGAAGTTGACGACCGCGCCGACATGGCTCGGATAAGGCGATATCCAGGGCGCGAAGGCGGCGGCGAACAGCACGACAAGCACGATCGCCAGTCCGATCACGGCGGTCGGGTTGCGGCGGAACCGGCGCCAGCGCCGCCCGCCGGGCGTGATGGCGGCGCTCATGCGCGCTGCCCACTTATGCGCACGCGCGGATCGACGAAGCCGACGGCGACGTCGATGAGGAAATTGGCGATGACGAAGAACAGGCCCGAGATCATCACCACGCCCATCACGGCGTTGAGATCCTTTTGCAGGATCGCCCTGACGCCGTAACTCGCCATGCCCGGCCAGGAGAACACCAACTCGACCACGAAGGCGTTGCCGATCAGCGAGGCGAATTCGAGCCCGAGGATCGTCAGGGGCGGCACGAAGGCGGGCCTCAGCGTGTATTTGAACACGCGCACGAACGAGGGTATGCCGAAGGCCCGCGCCGCCTCGATGTAATCCTGCCGCGCGACGTCGATGACGGAGGCGCGGGTGATGCGCGCGATCTGGCCCGTGGTCGCCGCCGAGAGCGCGATCATCGGCAACAGGATATGTTTGAACGCATCGACGAAGCCGGCGAAATTGCCCTTCATCAGCGTGTCGACCAACAACAGCCCCGTGATGTCGGCGACGGCCGCGCTGTCGGGCGAGGTGCGGCCGGTTGTCGGCAGGGCGTGCAGCACGTAGCCCGCCAGCACTTGCAACATCAGCGCCAGCAGGAAGCTCGGCGTCACGGCGCCGAAGATCGTCCCCAACCGAACGAGATTGTCGATCCAGCTATCCTTGTTGGCCGCCGCCAGCACGCCGAGCGGCACGCCGACGGCAAAGGCGAAGACGATGGTGACGAGCACCAATTCCAGGGTCGCCGCGAAAGTCGCGGCGATGTCGTCGTTGACCGGCCTCTGGCTGAGCAGCGAAAGCCCGAGATCGCCATGCGCGGCGCCGACCGCGAAGCGCTCATATTGCTCGACCAGCGGCAGGTTGAGGCCCATCTTGGCCTTGAGTTGGTTTACCTGCTGCTGACTGGCGCGCGGACCCAGCGCCATGCGGGCCGGGTCGCCCGGCAGCACGCGGGCGATGACGAAAATCGTCATCGACAGGCCGATCAGCACGACGACCGACCAGAGCGCGCGGCGGATGAGGAAATAGACGAACTCCACGCAAGGCTCCTTGCGCCATGGGTGAGAGGGAACCCCGCCGCAGCGCTCAACCGATCATTTGCAGGTCACGTTTATTTATCTGCAGGTCCACTTGTATTTGTGGAATGCGTAATCGAAGGATTGCATCGGCACATAGGCGTAGCCATCGAGGCACTTGTCCATCGCGTGCCGCACGAGCTGGGTCTCGATGAATACGTCGCTCTGCATGTCGATCAGTTTTTTCTGTAACTCTTTGTAGAGCTTGCCCTGCGCAGCGGCGTCGCCGGTGGCGCGCGCGCCCTCGATCAGTTTGTCGACATCCGGGTTTTGCAGCCATTCCATCGAAGCCCAGGTGCCGGACGCATGGGAATCGTATTCGGTGTAGAACATCGAATCCGGCGAAGGGTAGGTTGGGCCGAAGAACACTTCCGTAATGTTCGGCGTCGTGGCGATTTTCGCGGCGATCTCGGTCACCCGGTTCCAGGGTTCGCCGGCGAGCGTCACCTTGAAGCCGATCTGTTCGAGATTGGACTGCATCAGCAGACCCAGTTCCTCCTCGAATTTCGTGCCCGAAACATAGGTCAGCGTCAGCGGAATGCCTTTCTGGCCGGCATAGCCGCTCTTGGCGATCTCCGCCTTGGCGGCGTCGAGATCGAACTTGGGCGCGGGTCCCTGGAGGTAGTCGGCGGCGAAGGTTTTGGGCAACGGCCCCGTCAACTCTCCGCCGGGAAGGATGGTCGAGCGGATCGTGTCGTAATCGGTGGCGAGCGCGATCGCCTTGCGGATATGGAGGTCGTCCGTCGGTTTCGCCTTGCTGTTGACCTTCAAATCGAAGGCGACGGCCGTCTCCGCCTTGACGACCTTGAAACGCGGCGACTTGGCAAGTTGATCGTAGGTGTCGGGCGACTGGTACTGGCTGGTCATGGTCAATTCGCCGGAGGCCGCCATCGAGCGCACGGTCGCCTCGTCGTTGGTGACGATGAAATGCACTTCGTCGATCGCGCCCTCGCCCCAGCCGCGATAATATTTGGGATCGCGCACGATGGTCATTTGCGAGCCGCGCTGCCAGCTCTTGAGTTCGTAGGGGCCGGCGCCGGCGGTATGGGTCGAAAGCCATGTCTGGCCGTCGTCGGCGCCGGCGTGCGCCTTGACCAGCTTGGAATTGAGGATGCGGATCGCCGGCACGGTGGCGAGGAACGGCGAGAAGGTCTTGAGCAGCGTGAATTTGACCGTGTGCGGGTCGATCGCCGTCACGCTGCCGGGCTTGAGCACGCCGGCGAACAGATTGGCCGGGCCGAGATTGATCTTGAGCAGGCGGTCGACGGAATAGACGACGTCGGCGGCGGTGACCGGGGCGCCGTCCTGAAACCTCGCGTCATTTCGCAGATGGAAGGTGACGCTTGTCGCGTCCGGCGAGACCTCCCAAGAGGCCGCCAACTCCGGAACCAGGTTGCCCTTGGCGTCGACATTGGCGAGGCCGTCGTAGAGGTTCACGGAGGCCATATAGTCGGTGTAGTCGGAGATTTTGGCGGGATCGATCGAGCCGAAGATCTGCACGGTGTTCATGGTGACGACGCGCGGTTCGGCGGCTTGCACGCCGGCCGTCAAGCCGATCGCGGCGACACCGCAGACAAGACCACGCAAAAGGACGCTGTTCATCGCGCACTCCCATTTCCTGCGGCGGATCGCGGCGGCCGCTGGCTTTCGAGGCGGCCAGCTTCCGCCAAGCGCGCCGCCGGCTCAAGGGCGCAACAGGCTAGGTTTTGGACAAATAGGTCTAGGTTTTTGGCGGGCTGAAAGCCTAACGCACTAGGCCCAGCGCCTGCGCCGCCGCGGACGCTTCGGCGCGCCGCCGGCAGCCGAGCTTGCGATAGGCGTTGCCGAGATGGAACTTCACGGTCGCCTCGCTCAGCCGCAGCGACTTGGCCGCGTCCTTGTTGGTCGCGCCCCGGCAGACCAGCAGCAGCAGCCGGGTTTCCTGCCGGGTGAGGCCGAGCCGGGCGGCCACCGGCGCCGGAGAGAACCCGATGTCCTGCAATTTGCGCAGGGTCTGGCGCGCCTGCGGCGACGTCTCGACGAAGCCGACGATCTGGCGCTGCGCCAGCAATTCGTTGAGAAAAACGCGCTCGTCGGCCAGCGGCGCCAGCGAGCCGCTCTGCGCGGCGCCCTCCAGAACCGAGCGAACGGCGATGCGGGCGTGCCCGAGATCGCGGTTCATCCGCTGCACGAAAGCCAGCCAGATTTCGACCCCGACGCGCTGTCGGGGCGTGAGCGCCAGATTGTCCCGCAACGCGGCGAGCCGGCGCGCAAGGCCGGGGGTCTTGGGCGCGCGAAAGGCGATCTGGCGCATCCAGGCGAGCGCGGCGTGCAGGGTCTCGCGGTCGCGCAGGCCGCCGAGATCGACCGTTCCGCCCATCAACCGATCCAGCGTCACGCGCATGGTGTCGGCGCCGAGCGCGGCTTGCGCGTCGTCCCAGCGATTGGCGCTTTGCAGCACGGCGATGGTGCGCAACTCGATCGCCTGCCGCAGCGTGCGGCTCCTGACATGGCGCTGTCGCCAGCGGTCGACGAAGGCGAGCGCGGCGCGGGTCGAATAATATTCGCCGAGCGCCTGCGCGCCGTAATGGACGGCGAGTTCCAGCAGGCTCGGCCAGGTCTCGCCATGCGAGAACGCCTCGACGTCATTCAGCAGAAAGCCGATCAGCGCGTCGGCCTGGCCGCCTTCGTAGAGCACGCAGGCTTCGAGCAGCGCCAGAATCCGAGCGTCTCCCGGACTTTCGAACGGCACGCGCGCCAGCCGCGCCCGTGCCGCCTCGCAATGCGCTCGGGCGGCGGTCAGATCGCCCATCGCAAGCTGAATGACCGTGCGATGGACGCAGATATAGAACGACAGTAGCGGCGCGCCGGCGCGCTCGTAATGGTGCAGCGCCCGCTGGGCGAAATCCTCGGCCTCGGCGAAGCGGTTCTCGCGAATGAAGAATTCCAGCCCGGCGTTGTAGATGTTGCCGCGCGGCAGATCCGCTTCGATCGAGATCTGCTCCAGCGTCGCCAGCGCCGCCTGCATCAGCTCGTCCGAGGGAATGGGCTCCTCATATAGCGTCATGACGAAATAGAAGCAGCGCGCCGCGGCGGAAAACGGCGCGCCGGGGCCGAACACTCGGGCGGGATCACGGCTCGCCGGGCCGAACTTGTCGGCGAACAGGCGCCGCGCGCGCGGCCCGTCGCCGCGCTTCAGCGCCTGGAAAGCGAGCGCCATCGCCAGCGGCTCGCTGCGCTGCCGCAGGTCTTCCGAGAAGCCGGCGAGCGCCGCATCGAACGCCTGCGCCCCATGATAAAAAATGAAGCACCAGCCGCCGCCGCCGACGAAGAGATCCAGGGCTTCGTCCTCCAGGCCCGCGGCCTGCAACGCCGCGATGGCGCTGGGAAGCTGGCCGCCCCGCCGATAGGCCGCAGCGAGGCGCCGCGCGCCGTCGGGCTCGGCGCATCGGCTGTCGATCTCCGCCCGCAAGGCGGCGACGGCGGTTTCGCGACAGGCGCCGGCCGCAAAAGCGCCGGCGCCGGGGTTCCCATCGAGAGCGCGCTCATGCGCGACCAGCGCATCCTCGCCGTCGCCACGGAACGCCTGAGCGAGGCAATAGCGGGCGGCCTCCTGTTCCGCTTGCGGCGAGGCGAGGCAGGCGGCCACCAACGCGGGCCAGCCGCCCGTGCGCCCGGTCAATTCGCGGGCGCGCCGATCGCCAACGAGGCCGGCCAACTCCTCCGGCGCGAACCGAAGCGCCTCCTCGCCGAGCATCGACACGCGGCCATAAGCGCGCGCGCGGTCGAGCCCAGGCAGGAGCGTTTCGGGTCGCATGGCGACAATCAGCCGCGCCGCCCCGGCGACGAAGCTTTCGGGCAAAGGCTGGGCCTTGGCGTCGGGGGGAATGTCCCAGAGGGCGAAGGGCGCGGCCCCTGTCGGCGGCGCCGGCCCGTGATGCAAGGCGACGCCGCAACGCTTGGCGATCGCCTGCAAAACCATCGTCTTCCCCATGCCGGCCGGCGCGCTGACGAGCACGATCGGCCCCGCCAGGGCGAGCGCATGGCCGACGAGCCCTGGACGCGGAAAAGCTGTCTGAAACGCGTTCCCCGGTTCGAACCTCATGGTTTCAAAGTCACCGGCGCCGTTCGCCGCGTCAATCCCCGCCCGCCAATTCCGCCGCGCTGGGCCCGATACGGTGCTATTCTGGCGAGACAACGGAGACGCCAAAGATGACCAGACCGCCCCATCGCTACCGACCGACCGACCCTCTGTCGGTCGCCGAAGCCGTGTTCAAGCCGGCGCCGGCGCCCGAGCCTGTTCGCGCGGCGAAACCGCCGGGGCCGCCGGCCGCAAAGGAGCTCGTGTCTCTCAAGCTCGACAGCGATCTCGTCGCCCATTTTCAGGAGGACGGGCCGGGTTGGCAGGAACGCATCAACGCGGCGCTGCGCAAGGCGGCGGGGCTATAGCCGCCGGCCGACCCTTGCCGCTAGCCGTTAGCGCGGATATGAACTGAACATGGTGTCAGACATGAGCGAAAATTCGCGACGAGGCGGCGGCGACGATCTCGGCGCTGGGATTGGCCCCGATCTTTTGGCCAGGCTCGACGCCTGGATCGCCGCGCAGCCGGAACCGCGCCCATCGCGTCCCCAGGCGGTCGCGCGTCTCCTCACCGAGGCGCTGGGGGGAACAGAAGCGGGGTACATCGCCGTTGAGGAGCTGAACGCCAGCAACGACGAGTGAGGCCATGCCCCGCGCCACCCTAAATCAGCCCGTGAACGTGCATTCGCTGCCGCCCGCCGGCGATCAGATTCCTGGCGTGAACGAAGGCGAGGAGCATGTTCACAGCTTCGAGAATCTTATTCCGGCCTGCGAGTTCGCCGTCTCGCTCGCCGGCGAGGGCCACAGGCGGATCAGCCTGCATACGGATTTCGACGGAGTGCTGGACCTCGCCGAGGCGCACAGGATCGCTACCGCCTGGGAGGCGGGAAAAGCGCCGCTCGACGCCGAGGAAATCGAATATTAGCGCCGCCCGTCGCGGGAGTTGATCCATGGCCGATACGCAAGATGAAACGCCGCTCCAAGACGAAACGCCGCTCTATATCGTCGAACCCGGCGGCGCCGAGGGTTGGCGCGTGATCGGGCCGAACGGGCTTGTCGGCGTCTATCCCAGCCTCAGCGAGGCGCAGGCCAGGGCCGATTTCCTCAACGAACAGATCGCCGAGGAAACGGAAGACGACGCTTAGCGCCGAGCCGGACCTGATATGAGGAGAGGCGCGATAGAGACGCTTTTCACCCACGCCAAGTTCCCCGACGGTTCGCTGAACGACGTCGGCGTCAGCGCCGGCCGGATCGTCTCCATCGAACCATGGGGCCCGGGCGCGAGCGGGATCGATCTTGGCGGCGCGCTGCTCGTCCCCGCCTTCGTCGAGGGACATATCCACCTCGACACCAGCTTTTACGGCGACAAATGGGTTCCCCATCGGCCCTGCACCGATGGCTTCGACGTGCATGAGCGCGTCGCCTTCCAGGCCGAGAACATGGCCAAGGCCGCGCCGATGGCCGCGCGCGCGCGCAACCAACTCGACCTCTGCATCGGCAACGGCAGCTTGCAGATGCGCAGCCATGTGATGGTCGATGGCTCCGTCGGCCTCAAATCGCTGGAGACCATTCTCGCGGTGCGCGAGGCCTATCGCGACCTCATCGACATTCAGCTCGTCGCCTTCCCGCAGAGCGGCATTCTGAAAAGCCCCGGCACGCCGGACCTGCTCGACGCGGCGATGCGCCTCGGCGCGAACGTGGTCGGCGGCCTCGATCCCGCCAGCTTCGACCGCGACCCCACCGGCCATCTCGATGTCGTGTTCGGCGTCGCGGAGAAACATGAGGCCGACATCGACATTCACCTGCACGACGGCGGCCTGCTCGGCGCCTTCACCATCGAGGACATTTGCGCGCGCACGGCGGCGCTGGGGATGCAGGGCCATGTCGCCGTCAGCCACGCCTATGCGCTCGGCGATCTCGCGCCCGATGCGCAACAACGCATCGGCGCGCGCCTCGCCCGCAGCGGCGTCGCCATCATGACCAACGCGCCCGGCGCGCGCAATTTTCCGCCCGTGGCGCTGCTGCGCGCCGAGGGCGTCTGCGTGTTCAGCGGCAGCGACAACATCCGCGATTCCTGGTGGCCCTATGGCGACGGCGACATGCTGGGCCGCGCCATGATGATCGGCTATCGCTCCGGCTTCTACACAGACGACGAACTCGCCAACGCCTTCGATGTTGTCACCTCCGCCGGCGCGAAAGCGCTGCGGCTGGAGGGCTATGGGCTGACGGTCGGCGCCAAGGCGGATTTCGTCGCGCTGGCCGCCGAGCATGTGCCGGAGGCGGTGGTGGCGGTTCCCAAGGGCCGCAGGGTGTTCAAGGGCGGCCGGCTGGTGGCGGAAGGCGGCAAACTCAGAGCGGCCGCACGCGCATCTTGATGTGCTTGGTCTCGCGATAGGCCATCAGCCCCTCGCGCCCGAGTTCGCGCCCGAGGCCCGACAGCTTCCAGCCGCCGAAAGGGGCCTGCAATTCCGTGGTGTCGTTGACGTTGACGCCGACCGCGCCACATTCCAGCCGCTCCGCGAAGGCCCAGGCGCGTTCGAGATCGCCGCCATAGACATAAGCCGCCAGCCCGTAGGGCAGGGCGTTGGCGACGGCTAAGGCTTCAGCGTCGCTAGCAACCTTGCGCACGGCGGCGATGGGGCCAAAGCTCTCCTCGCGCATGACCAGCGCGGAATCGTCGGCGCCCTCGACGACGGTCGGCCGGAAGAAAAACCCTCTCGCGTAAGCCTCGCCCTGCGGCGGCGCGCCGCCGGCGACCAGCCGGCCGCCGCGACGCAGCGCGTCTTCGAGATGCAGCCGTGTGCGCTGGCGCACGCCCTCGTGCAGCACCGGGCCATAAAGCACGCCCGGCTCGACGCCGTGGCCGAGGCGGATCTGGTCGGCTTGCGCCGCCAGAGCCTCGACGAAGGCGTCATAGAGCGGCGCCGCGACCAGGATGCGGTTCACTGCGATGCAGATCTGCCCCATGTTGGAGAACGAGCGCCGCGCCGCCGCCGCCGCCGCCTCGCCGACATCGGCGCCTTCCAGCACCACGAAAGGCGATTGGCCGCCGAGTTCGAGCAGCAGCCGCTTCATCGTCTCAGCGCCGGCGCGCATGATCGACTGCCCGGCGGCGACCGAGGCGGTCGCGGTCATCATGCGGATGTCGGGATGCGACGCGAGCGCGGCGCCGGCGACCGGCCCTGATCCCGGCGCGTCGTTCAACACGCCCGGCGGCAGGCCCGCTTCCTCGAAGCAGCGCACGATCTCGCCGCTCGCCAGCGGCGTCTCGTGCGGCGGCTTGACGACCAGCGCGCAGCCCGCCGCCAGCGCCGGCGCGACCTTCCAGGCATAGAGATCGACGGGATAGTTCCACGGCGTGATCGCGCCGACGACGCCGACGGGCGAGGACACCACGAGGCTGCGGATGTCGCTGCGCGAGGAGGCGCGCAAGGCCCCCTCGATGCGGCGCCCCTCCTCGGCGTAATAGCGGATGACCTCGATGGCGAAGCGGATTTCCTTCTCCGCATCGGGGATCGGCTTGCCCTGTTCGCGCGTCAGCCGATCGGCGATGGCGTCCACGCGCCCCTCTGTCAGGTCCGCCGCCCGATGCAAGATTTTTGCGCGGGCGTCCGGGTGGGTGTCGGCCCAACCGGGCTGCGCGCGGCGGGCGGCTTGCGCGGCGTCGTCGATGTCGGCGGCCTCGGCGAGGGCGGTCGAGCCGACGCGCTCGCCTGTGGCGGGGTCGTTGATCTCCAGCCGGGCGCCGGCGCGCGCGGGCCTCCAGCGGCCGTCGATGTAGAGTTCGCGCTCGCGCATGGTCACCTCAGCGCGCCTTCAGCCGGCGCCACAATTCGTCATAGTTGCGGTCGTTGGCGGCATTGGCCGCCTGCTTGCCTGCCGTATTGGGATTGACCATCACCATCGGTTCGATCCCGCGCCGGACCAGCTTCTCGGCGGTCGCGGAGACGAGGGCGTGGGCGATGGCGATGGTGAGGCTGGTCGAATTGGCGCCGACGGGCGCCTCCAGCCCCTCGATGCGCAGCGAGGCGTCGGCGAGGTTCGCGCCGGTGTCGATGACGACATCGGCGACCTCGAACAGCCGTTGGCCCGAGGAATGGCGCGAGGGCGAGGCCGAGGAATGGGGCAGCGAGGTCACGCCGATGACGGTGAGCCCCTTCGCCTTGGCGCCGAGCGCGATGTCGAGAATGACGGCGTTGACGCCGGAATGGGAGAACAAGACGATGGAATCCTGCGGGTCGAGTTGATGCGAGCGCAGGATCGCCTCGCCATAGCCCTCGACGGCGTGGATGAAGCGATATTGCCGCGCCCCCATGTCGCCCCAGACGTGATGGAACGAGATCATCGTGCTTTCGACGATGGGGCGGAAGCCGACAATGGTGCCGGTGCGCGGAAACATCTCCAAGGCCGGCAGCGCGCCGTGGCCGGTGCCGAAACTGAACACCAGCTTGTCGGCGGCGATGGAGGTGGCGCAAGCCTCGGCCGCGCGGTCGATGGCCTCGTTCTGGCGGGCGCGAATGTCGGCGAGCCGGTCGATCAGCGTTTCGAAATAGCGGTCGATGACATCGTTCATGGCGTGTCTCCAGCGACGAGCGCGTCGAGCGCGATCTCGAACATTTCGCGCTCGCCCGCAGCCATGCGCTCCGCGTCGATCTTTTCTTGGCTGAGGCCATCGACGGTGGCCAGGCACAGGCTCGCGACGCGCGCGCCGAGCCGGCGGCCGGCGACCAGCAGCGTCGCCGTCTCCATGTCGGCGGCGATCAGGCCGAGGCGCTGGATCTCCTGGCGCCAGCTTTCGACCGGCTGCGCTTGGCCTTCGCTTAGCGAAAACATCTCCGTGTAGAAGCCGTCGTAAGTGCCGAACAGGCCCGCCTTCCAAGGCGCGGCGCGGCGCGAAAGCTCGGCGCGCAAGGCGGCGACGAGGCCGAAATCGGCGACGGCGGGATAGCCCAGCGGCGCATAGGTCAGCGACGCGCCTTCGCCGCGAAACGCGCCCTCGGCGACGACGAAATCGCCGAGCCGCGCCGGCGGCGTCGCCATCGCCGTGCCGATGCGCAGGAAGCGTTTGACGCCGAGGTCGAACAATTCATGCAGCACGATGGCCGCGATCGGGCCGCCCATGCCGAAGGCGGCGGCGGTGACGCGCTTGCCGGCGCGCAGGCCCGTCACCGTGCGCAGGCCGCGATTTTCGGCCGGAAAATAGGGCGCTTCGAGATGCTCGGCGATGCGGTCGATGCGGGCGCGGTCGCCGACGAGCAGCGCCGCCTCGCCGACCTCGTCCTCACGGGCGCCGATATACCAAGCGGTTCGCATCATGCCTGTTCCTTCGTTTCCAGCCGTGCGGCCAGCATCGCGCGCACGCTCGCATGGCCCGCCCAGGCCGCCTCGCCGAGGCCTTCGCCGCGCAACAGGCGGGCGGCGAGGAAGCCGCCGACCCAGGTGTCGCCGGCGCCCGTGGCGTCCTCGACATCGAGCGGCTCGGCGGGGATCGTCGTCTGCCCGCCGTCGGCGTGGATCGCCACGCCCTCGGCGCCGCGCGTCTCGATGCGCAGCGTCTCGCGCCGCGCCCCCGCCGTCGCGACGAAGCCGGCCTCCGCGCGGCTGTGCACGATGATTTCTGCCCGCGCCGCGAGTTCGGCGGCAAGGTCGGGCGGCGTCGCGCGCGCGTCCGCCTTGACGACCCAGATCACTTTGCCGCGCGCCAGGGCCAGCGCCTCTCGCGTCGCCTCGGCCGGGCCGACCGTCGCCACGAGCGCGTCGGCGGCGGCGATGAGGCCGCGCTGCGCTTCGTCGAGCGCGATGGGCGCGGCGAGGCCGGGATCGTAGAGGCAGACGCAGCCGCCGTCGGGTTGATAGGCGAGCAGGCAGACCGGGGTGCGCCCGGGGCGCGCGCTGACGCCGTCAGCCTTCACGCCGAGGCGCCGCAAGGCCTCGCGGTAGCGCGCGCCCTCGTCGTCGTCGCCGACCCAGCTTACCGGCGTCGCGTCCTTTACGCCGGCGGCGACCAGCGCGGCTGTGACATAAGCCGGCGAGCCGCCGAGGCGCGGCCATTGGCGCGGCCGCGACAGGATGGTCGCGGTGCGGTCGGGCAGGGCGGGCGCGTCGAGACGCACGACGAAATCCAGGCTCGCATAGCCGGTGACGACGATCTTCACGCCAGCATCTCCAGCGCGCTGTCGAGCGGCACGACGGCGCCGATGTATCGCTCGATGTCCTCCAGCGAGGCCTCAGCCAGATGCGGCCGGTTGGAGTTGGTCGCCTCGCGCGGCACGACGACATCGAAGCCGTTGGCGAAGGCGTCCTGCGCCGAGGCGCGGATGCAGACATTGGTCTTGACGCCGGCCAGGATGACGCGCCGCACGTTCTGCTCGTGCAGGAACAGCGCGAGATCGGTGGCGAAGAAGGCGCTGTAGCGGCGCTTGCCGATCAGCACCTCGCGCGCCCCCTGCGGCTCGAAGCCGGCGAATATCCGCTGGTCGAGATCGCCTAGGAAATGATGGCGCGGCAGCTTGCGCCATTCGTAATCCTCGAAGCCGGGATAGTGGCGCTCCACCGCATGGACGACGATGCGCCCCGCGCCCCGCGCCGCCGCCAGCAGCCGGCGCAGGGGTTCGACAACCTCGGCGGCGGCGGGATAATTGTTCGGCATCCCTTCCAGAAAGAAGGAATTGGTGACGTCCACCAGCACCAAGGCCGTCTCTCGTTCGCTCATGCCGCCCTCCGCGCGCGATCAGCTAAGCCCAGCCCCGTCAGCACGATGATGACGATGACATAGGGCAGCGTCTGGACGAGATCGGCCGGCAGGCCGCGCCCCTGAAGACGGATCTGCGCGGCGTCGAAGAAGCCGAACAGCAGCGCCCCCAGCGCCGTGCGCCACGGGCTCTGGCGGCCGAAATAGAACGCCGCCAGCGCGATGAAGCCGCGCCCGCCGGTGATGCCCTCGTTGAACAGGCCGACGACGCCGATCGACAGATGCGCGCCCGCCAGCCCCGCCAAAGCCCCGGCGATGGTGGTGGAGACGTCGCGGATGGCGAGCGGCGCGAGGCCGACGGCGCGCACCGTCTCCTCGGATGCGCCGGTGGCGCGCAGCCGCAGGCCCCAGCGCGTGCGATGCAGCGCGAAGGCGGTGAGCGGCACGAGCGCCCAGGCGGCCCAGGTCAGCGCGTCGAGATGCGAGAGCGCGCCGAGGACGGGAACGCCGCCCAGAAACGGAATATCGAAGCGCGGCAGCAGCGCGACGCCCGGCGGGTTGTAAGTCCCGGCGACGCCGTAGAGCGTCTTCAGGAGATAGCGCACGAAGCCGGCGACGGCGACCGTGAAGCCGAGGCCGACGATGATCTCGTTCGCCCGCAGCCGTGTAATCACCAGCGACATCGCCAGGCCGATCGCGGCGCCGACGAGTGCTGCGGCGAGCAGCGCCAGCGCTACCCCACCGGTCGCGGCGGAGACCTCGACGGCGACGAGCGCGCCCGCCAGCATCATCGCCTCCAGGCCGATATTGACGATGCCGCCGAGCCGATTGACGAGGCCGCCGATGGCCGTCAACAAGATCGGCGTCGTCATCATCAGGCCGGCGCGCAGGAAATCGTCGATCACGCGACCGCCCTCCCGCGTCGGCCGAATTGCGCCACGGCGAAGATCATCACCGCGCCTTGCAGGATCTCGACGATCTCGATCGGCACATCGCTGAACAATTGGATATTGGCGCCGGCCGAGGTCAGCGCCCCGAACAGCACGGCGGCGAGCGCGACGCCGAGCGCGGAATTGCGCGCCAGCAGCGCGATGGCGATGCCGGTGAAGCCATAGCCCGGCGAGAAGCCGGCGACGAAGCGATGCACGAGGCCCAGCGCATGGACGCCGCCGGCCAGGCCCCCGAGGGCGCCGGAGGCGAGCATCGCGCCGAACACGACGCGATCCGGCGCCAGCCCCACCGCGCGGCTGAAGCGGGCGTTGAGGCCGACGAGGCGCGAACGGAAGCCGCCGACCGTCAACCGGCCCCAGAAGCCATAGGCGATCACCAGCGCCAGCGAAATCAGGAAGCCGGCGTTGAGGCTGGTCGGCGGCAGCAGGCGCGGCAGTTCGGCGCTGGCGGCGATGGGCGGCGTCGCGGAATTGGCGGAGCCGCGCGCCAGCAAAGGGCCGTTGACGAGCCAACTCGTGACGCCGATGGCGACGAAATTGAGCATCAAGGTGGTGACGACCTCATCGACGCCGAGCCGCACCCGCAAGGCGCCGGGAAGGACCATCCAGGCGCCGCCGACGACCAGGGCCAACAACAGGGCGGCGGGGATGAGCAGCGCCGCCGGCCAATCGCCAAATCGCCAGCCGACAACCGCCGCGACGAGACCGCCGAGGTAGAAGCAACCCTCGACGCCGACGTTGAACACGCCGGCGCGGAAAGCCACCGCAGCCGCCAAGCCCGTCAGCAGCAAAGGCGTGGCGGCGGTCAGCGTCGCCGCCAGCCGCCGCTCGCCGCCGAAGGCTTCCTCGATCATCAGCCGATAGACGGCGAGCGGGTCATGCCCCGTGGCGGCGAGCACCGCCGCGCCGATCAGCAGCGCCAGCGCGAAAGGCGCGGCGGCGTTCAGCCTCGCCGCCATCACGCGGCTTTCCGCCCGAGCATCAGGCGGCCGATGGCCTCGACGGTGGCGGCGCCGCGCGGCAATTCTCCGACGATGCGACCGTTGTAGATCGCCAGCACCCGATCCGACAGCGCCAGCACCTCGTCGAGAGACTCGCTCACCAACAACACCGCGCCGCCGCGATCGCGAAAGGCGGTGAGTTCCTTGTGGATGAAGGCGGCGCCGGCGATGTCGACGCCGCGCGTCGGCTGCGAGGCGACCAGCAGTTTCGGCGCGCGGTCGAGTTCGCGCGCGAAAACCAGCCGCTGCTGGTTGCCGCCCGACAGCGTGGAAGCGGCGTCGGAAAGCCGGCCGTAACGCAGGTTGAGCGCGGCGAGCGCCGCGCGCGCTTGGGCTGCGATGGTCCCCCGGCGCAGCACGCCGCCGCGCGCGAATTCCGCCTCGCGGCCGGCGATGAAATTGTCGCTGAGCGATGCGCCCTGGCAAAGCCCTTCCTCGGCGCGGTCGGCGCTGACATAGCCGATCCCGGCGGCGCGGAAGGCGGCGGTCGAAGACGCGCCCATCTCGGCCTCCGCGAAAACCAGCGCGCCGCCGCTCGGCGCAGCGATCCCGGCGACGCAGGCGACCAGATCTTCCTGCCCGTT
>JAJYDD010000222.1:0-6330 GCA_021777795.1 Pseudomonadota bacterium
CGCCATCAACCAATATCAGGCCATCGTCGATCACGGCGGCTGGAACAATGTGCCGGAGGGGCATGCGCTGCGCTTGGGTTCGCGCGGCCGTTCGGTGCAGGCGCTGCGGCAGCGTCTGGCGGCCTCTGGCGACATCGACCCCAATGCCGGCATGGGCGCAACCTTCGATTCCTTCGTCGAGGCGGCGGTCAAACGTTTCCAGAACCGCCACGGCCTCGGCCCGACCGGCGTCGTCGATGACGCCACGTTCAAGGAGTTGAACGTCTCCGCCGCGGATCGGCTGCGCCAGTTGCAAATCAACGTGGTGCGCCTGCGCTCCTATTCCGGCGACCTGGGCGAGCGCTTCGTGATGGTCAACCTACCGGCCGCCGCCGTCGAGACGGTTGAGAACGGGCAGGTTTACACCCACCACAAGGCGGGTGTCGGCCGCATCGACCGGCAATCGCCGATCATGCACACCAAGGCCATCGACATCAACTTCAACCCCTACTGGCACGTGCCGCCCTCGCTCATCAAGAAGGACCTGATCCCGAAGATGAAGGCGGATCCGAACTATCTGGCGGAAGAAAAGATCCACATCATGGACAAGAACGGGCAGGAAGTTTCGCCTGCCTCGATCAACTGGAATTCCGACGACGCGACACATTATCGCTATCGCCAGGATCCCGGCGGCGACATCGACGCGCTCGGCGCCGTGCGCATCAACATCAACAATCCCTATGGCGTTTACATGCACGACACGCCGGAGAAGGGTGTGTTCGGCGACGATTTCCGCTTCGTCTCCTCGGGCTGCGTGCGCGTGCAGGACGTGCGCGATTATGTGGCCTGGCTTTTGAAGGACAATCCCGGCTGGGGCCGCGACCAGATCGACGACGCCATCCGCTCGGGCCAGAGCACCACTGTCAAGCTGACCCAGCCGGTCGATGTCTATTGGGTCTATATCACCGCCTGGGCGACGCCGGACGGCGTGGTGCAGTTCCGCCCCGACATCTACAAGCGCGACGGCGCCGGCCCCGGCCCGGTCGCCGACGCGACGCCCGACCGGCCGATGGCCATTCCGCAGGAGTGAAGTTGCGTAAAGTAGCGTCGCTTGAGCGTTCTTAGCTTAGCGTTCGTCGTCTCGCCCCGCGCGTTCACTCGCGCGGGGCTTTTCGTTCAACGTATGAAGGTTCCGCTGCGAAGGTCTGACATCGCCTGACGAATCTCGGCCTGGGTGTTCATGACAATCGGCCCGTGCCAGGCGACGGGCTCGCCGATCGGCTTGCCGGAGACCAGCAGGAAACGCACGCCCTTATCGCCCGCCTCCACCGTCACCTCGTCGCCGGTGTCGAAAGTGACCAGCGAGCGGTCGCCGACGGCGTCGCGCACAACGATCTCCTCGCCCTCGACGACATCCTCGCGCAGCGCGCCGAACGGCGCGGAGGCGTTGAGAAAACGGCCGGAGCCGGCGAAGATGTAAGCGAACACCTGCCGGTAAGCGTCAACCTTCAGCGTCTTGCGCCTGTTTGGCGGCACGGAGACGTCGAAATAATGGGGATCGGCGGCGACGCCCTCCACCGGGCCTTTGACGCCCCAGAGTTCGCCACAGATGATGCGCGCCCGCGTCCCGTCATCGTCCGTCACCTCGGGAATGTCGCGCCCGGAGATGTCCTGATAGCGCGGCGCCGTCATCTTGAGACTCGACGGCAGGTTGGCCCAGAGCTGGAAGCCGTGCATGCGGCCGAGCGCGTCGCCCCGCGGCATTTCCTGATGCAGGATGCCGCGCCCGGCGGTCATCCATTGCACGCTGCCCGGCCCCAATATTCCGCGATTGCCGAGGCTGTCCCCGTGCTCGACCTCGCCCGCCAGGACATAGGTGATAGTCTCGATGCCGCGATGCGGATGCCAGGGAAAGCCGGCGACGTAATCGCTGGGACGGTCGTTGCGGAAATCGTCCATCATCAGGAACGGATCGAATTCGGCGGGGTCGCCGAAGCCGAAGGCGCGCCGCAGCTTGACGCCCGCCCCCTCCATCGTCGGCGTGGACTCGGAGACACGCCGGACCGCGCGAATGGACATGCTGGCTCCTGTATGGGCGCCCCAGAGCGCGGAGACGGCTTCAGTTCAGTCGCTGATCGGAAGCGTCGGGCATGGCGAAAGGCGGCGGCGCCGTCTGGGCGCGGCGCACGCGCTCGCGCAGGTTGGCGAGTACCGGTTCGATCAGCGAATGCGCCAGAGCGACGCCGGCGGCGGTCTCTTCCGGCGACACGCCCTCCAGATGGGCATAGAGCTTGGCGCGCACGCTCTTCTCGAAGGCGTCGACGTCGTCGCGGTGCTGACCGACCAGCATCTCGGCGCCCAGCAGGCTAATCAGCTTCACCAGCGAAGCGATCGCGACTCTGACAGAATCGCTGCATCCTTGCGGATTCATTCCCGAACTCCCGAATCTCCAGCCTGCCCGCATTCAACGTCGCAATCAGGGCAAAGTTTCTCTTTGATTGATATGGACACTTCACCGGAAAATGCAAGCGCGCGCCCTGGTCGTGAATTGCGGTCCCTGGGCTGGGCGCTATATCCGGGGCTCCTGTAGCGGAGGCGGACCCCATGAGCATGCAGCAGCGGATCGAGGCGCGTCTCGTCGAGGCTTTGGCCCCGTCGCGGCTCGAAATCATCGACGAATCGGCGCTGCACGCCGGCCATGCCGGGGCGCGGGCGGGCGGCGAGACGCATTACCGGGTCGCGGTGGTCAGCGCCGCCTTCGCCGGCCGCTCGCGCGTGCAGCGCCACCGATTGGTCTATGACGCGCTCGCCAGCGAGATCGCCGACGGCGTGCACGCGCTCAGCCTCGACGTGCGCGCCCCCGGCGAGGCATGAACCCGGTCGAGTTCGAACTGACCGAACAGGAGGCGGCGGTCGCCGGGTCGCGTGCGGCATGGCGCCTGTCGCTCGCCGACGGACTTCTCGCCCGCCATCTGGCGCCTTTGGCCGCCTTTTTCCTGGCGCTGACTTTCGCCGCCATTCTCGGGCTGACGGGGCTCGTCAGCCGCCGGGCGGCCGAGATCGCGCTGATCGCAGCGGCGGCGGCTTATATGATCTATCGGCTGTGGACGCGACGACGCTTTCTGGCCGCGCGCCGCCTCGCGGGCGCCTGGGCGCAGCAAATCCGGGCCGCCGCCCCTGCCCGGCTGGCCCTAGACGAGGCCGGCTTGCGGCTGACGGGCGCGGGGTTAGACCGCGCCTGGACTTTCGCCGAGGGGCTAGAGGTCGAAAGCGTGTCCGGCCTCGTCTATGTCTGGCCGCGCGCGGGTCTGCCGCTGGTGTGGCCGACCCGCGCCCATGCCGATGCGCAGGAGGCCGAGGCCTTTCTCGCCCTCATCCGCCAGCGCACGGGCGCCAAGCCGCCGCCAGCCGCCGCCGACGACGACGACGATTGACCCTCAAGGCGCGGCGGCGAGCGAAATCGCGATCGAGGGCGCGGTTACGGCGCTGAACTCGATCACCGCCGGCCCCGCCGCCAGCAGGAAGCGCACGCTCTTCTTGAAACTCGGGCAATCGCGCTGGCGCGAGACGTTGCGGGTGCGGGCGCGCGCGCCGTCCTGGATCACGTCCACCCAAGCCTCGCGCGACAGCGTCACCTGATAAAGGCCGGCCTTGGCGATGTCGGCTCGCAGGACGGCGCCGTAAGCGCCTGCCGTGAGCGTCTTCGGCGCCACGACATAGCCGGCCGCGCTCTCCGGCTTCAGCGCCAGTTCATAGGCGCCGGCCGTCTTGGCGATGGCCCCGCCTGCCGCAACGTTTTCGGGCGTCTCGGCGAACCACGCTTTTTCCTGGGCGAGCGGCCATTTGAAATGATCGCAATCGGCGCGCGCCAAGGCCGCGCTATTGAGCAAAAACACTAAAACCGCCGCCCGCCTCATCGCCGACCCCAGTATTGCGCCGTCCATGTTCTTTTTATGTTCTTAACGCTTACGTGGGCGCCTTGGCAAGTCGGTATTCTTGGGCAAGTCAACCTTCTTGGCTGACTGTGTCCAGCATGTCGATGTCCATCTCGGTCAGCGACAGGGTCGCAGCCTTGATGAGACTTTCGAGTTGCGGCAACGTCGTGGCGCTGGCGATCGGCGCGGTGACGCCGGGGCGGCTCATCAGCCAGGCGAGCGCGACCTCGGCCGGCGCGGCCTCGCGCTTCTTGGCGATGTCGTCGAGGGCGGACAGGATGCGCAGGCCGCGCGGATTGAGATAGGCCTTCACCCCGCCGCCGCGCGGGCTCTGGCCGAGATCGGCCTCGCTGCGGTATTTGCCGCTGAGGAAGCCCTTGGCGAGGCTGAAATAGGTGATGACTCCGATGTCCTGCGCGATGCAGAGATCGCGCAAGGGGCCGTCGAAGCTGGAGCGGTCGTAGAGATTGTATTCCGGCTGCAAGACCTCGTAGCGCGGCAATCCCGCGGCCTTGGCGGCCTCCAGCGACGCGCGCAACTGGCCAGCGTCGAGGTTGGAGGCGCCGAACCAGCGGATCTTGCCGGCCTTTTTCAGCCGCTCGAAAGCCGCGAGGGTCTCCTCATAGGGCGTGTCGGCGTCGGGGAAATGCGAGAGATAGAGGTCGATGGTCTCGATCCCGAGCCGCTTCAGCGACGCCTCGCAGGAAGCGGCGATCGCCTCAGCCTTCAGCCCCTTGTGGGGGCTGGAGGCCGCCCCGCATTTGGTGATGATTATCGTCGAGGCGCGCTTGCCGGATTTGGCCAGCCATTCGCCGATGATCGCCTCGGATTCGCCGCCCTTGTTGCCGGGCGCCCAGTGGGAATAGATGTCGGCGGTGTCGATGGCGTTGAGGCCGGCCTCGGCGAGCCGGTCGAGCAGCGCGAAGGAGCGCGCCTTGTCGGCGGTCCAGCCGAACACATTGGCGCCGAACACCAGCGGCGAAATTTGCAAATCGGTGCGGCCGAGACGACGAAGCGACATGAACGATCCTCTGTGGAACTGCGCCTAGAGTGGGGCGCCCCGGAGCGCGCGCGCAAGCTTTGATTTGCGAACGCCCGGCGCCCTTTCGTCCGAATTGACAAGGCGCCGTTAAGCCGCCCGCAAATCCCCGCGCTTAGACTGGCGCAGAGGAGCCGCCATGACGCCTGCGCTTGAACTCCGCGATTTGCGCAAATCCTTCGGCCGCCCGGCGGTCGACGGGCTCGATCTCACGATTGCGCCCGGCGAGTTCTACGCGCTGCTCGGCCCCAACGGCGCCGGCAAGACCACGACCCTGCGGATGATCGCGGGGCTGCTGCCCGCCGATTCCGGCGAGATCCGCGTCTTTGGCGTCGACGCGCGCCGCCATCCCGTCGAGGCCAAGAAACTGATCGCCTGGTTGCCGGACGAGCCGCAACTCTACGACAAGCTCGATCCGCTGGAATATCTGGAGTTCGTCGCCGGCCTCTGGGGCGTGGAGCCGCGCCGCGCGCGCGAACGGGCGGAAGAATTGCTCGAAAGCCTCGGCCTTGCCGAACAGCGCCGCCAGCGTTGCGAGGGCTTTTCCAAGGGCATGCGGCAGAAAGTGGCGCTCGCCGGCGCGCTCATCCACGAGCCGAAGCTTCTCATGCTCGACGAGCCGCTGACCGGCCTCGACGCCGCCTCGGCGCGCTTGGTGAAGGACATTCTGGCCGCCCGCGTCAAGGCTGGAGCGGCGATCGTGCTGACTACCCACATTCTCGAAGTGGCCGAGCGCATCGCGACGCGCATCGGCATTCTCGCGCGCGGGCGCTTGGCGGCGGAAGGCACATTCGAGGCGCTGAAGGCCGGGCGCGCCGAGGCGACGCTCGAAGACCTGTTCCTCGACCTCACCCGCGCGGCCTGAGATGCGGCTTTTCGCGCGCCTCGTCGGCCTCGATCTCACGCTCGCCGCGCGCGGCCTCATCGGACCGTTGCAAGATAAGCCGCCAGCGGCGCGGGCGGCGATCCTCGCCGGCGTGCTCGTCGCGCTGCATATCGTGGCTTGGCCGATCGGGCTCTATCTGGTCTCTCGCGAGGCGGCGGGCGGGTTTGAGGCCGCGATCCGCGCCGGGGCGCTGTTCGTGCTGCCCTGGGCGGTGGCCAGCCCGATGGCGGCGCTGGCCCGACTGCTGGCGCAACGTGGCGATCTCGATCTGCTGCTGGCCTCGCCGGCGAGCCCGCGCGCGGTGTTCGCCGCGCGGCTGTTCGCGCTCGGGCTCGAAGGCGTGAGCCCGGCGGCGCTGCTGATCGCGCCGCTGGCGGATGTCTGCGCCCTGCAAGGCCAGCCGCATTGGCTGGCGCTCTATCCGGTCCTGTTCGGCGCCGGGTTGTTGGGCGCCAGTTTGGGCGCGGCGCTGGCGCTGGGGCTCGCCTTCG
>JAJYDD010000222.1:6340-6761 GCA_021777795.1 Pseudomonadota bacterium
GCGCTGGGGCCGGCGCGGGCGCGGGTTTTCACGCAGTTGGCGGCGGCGCTGCTCGGCGGCTCGGCGGCGCTGGCGGCGCAGGCTATCGCTTTTATGCCGGAGAGCGCGCGCCCGCGCCTCGCCGCCGCCCTGCCTGCGGATCTGCTGAGCCTGCCGGTGCGCGCCGCGATGGGCGAGCCGAGGGCGCTGGCGCTTTGGCTCGGCCTTGCGCTCACGGCTTTGCTGGTCGCGGCGGTGGCTCTCGCAGGGCCGTTCGTGCGCGCGGCGATGCGGGCGGCGGGCGCGCCGGCGACGAGGGGCGCCGAGACCGCCAGGACCCGCTTCACCGCCAGCCTCGCCTCGGCGCTGCGGCGCAAAGAGCACCGGCTGTTGTGGCGCGACCCCTGGCTGTTGTCGCAGATGGGCCTTCAGGCGCTCTACA
>JAJYDD010000223.1 GCA_021777795.1 Pseudomonadota bacterium
ACGATCCCGCGCATCACGAGTTTTTTTCGCGCAATGTCGAGAACCTCGCTCGCGCCATGAAGTTGGGGCCGCATGCGCCTTTCGTCATCGACGCCGAGGCCGGCCCCGACCCGCTGCCCGAGGGCGGCGAGACGCGGCTCGTTTTCGTCAACAACCATCTCAGTTACGCCTTCACCTGGTTCGGGCTGGCGGCGGCGCTGACGGCGGTGTTCGTGATCTACGCGCGAGGACGGATGTCGGGCGCGCCGCCGCAGGTGTAATCGGCGCGTCACGGCTCCTTCATGAGCGCGTCGAGAGCCTGGGGCAGGCCGCGCAGGGAAACCGCGAAATTGAAATAGCCGCCGGCGGCGGATTTCGATTCCACCTTGGCCGTCGTCGCCTCGCGGAAGGTGCGCGACTGTGTGGCATCGAAGGCGGAATCGGCGAAGCAGCCGGCGGGCACGCAACGCCGCCACGACAATTCCAGGGGATCGGCGCCCTCGACGGTGATTTTCGGCGCGCTGGGAAAGCTCACATTGACGGGCAGCACCAGCGTCAAACGTAGCGGTGCATTCTTTTTCTGCCGACCGATGGCGATTTCGGCCAGCGGGGCGTTCTGCCCGCTCGCCGTCACCGTCAGCGCCACTTCGCATATCCGGCGCGGCTCGCCGCCGGCGTCGAGGCGTTGGCAGCGCTCCACCCAATCGCCATAGGCCGCTGTCGTCATTTGCGGATCGCTGGAGACCGTCCCTGCGTCGCGCTTAGGCGTCGCTTCGGCGCTCGGCTTCGGCTTGTCGGAGGCCGCCTCGCTGGCGCCAGCCGCTAGCAGCAAGCCCAACGCCAGAATCCACGAGCCCCGCCGCGTCGCCATTGCCGACCCCTCCGGGCGCCCGCGCTACAGCGCAATTCAGGCTTGAAATTGTCGCGGATGGTGGACGCTGGCGTCATTGAAACTGCGACCGCACTGGTGTCAAGCGCGCATCAAGCGCGGCGCGCCATTCAACGCTGGGGCTATGGCGTCGATTCGGCCGAGGATGGCGCCCCGCCATCCTGACGAAGCCACGAGCGCCGCCGCAGGCGGCGGGACGATGCTCGGGCTTGGCAAAAATCGGGCCTGCTAAGCCGCGAAGAATTCGCTTGCATTGTTTACAACAAAGCATTTTACTAAACAAATCGACGGTCAATGAACATGATCGCGAGCGAGGGAGGAGACGATGCTGCGGGCTTTGGCCAAGCTTTCCGACCCCGGTCGGCGTCCGTCGAATACGGCGCCAACGAGACCGTCAGGCCACGGCGTTCGGCCGCCCAGACCCGGCATTTCTCGGAAGGTCAGGACTTTGCCATGAGCCACTTCGTCAATCGACGCGACGCCGTCGTCGCCGAGGCGATCGAGGGTTTCCTTTCGACGGCGCGCCCCGGCGACCTGGCCCGCCTCGACGGGTTTCCAGAGGTCAAAGTCGTCGTGAGGGCGGATTGGGACCGTTCGAAGGTTGCGATTGTTTCCGGCGGCGGTTCCGGCCATGAGCCCGCGCATGCCGGTTTCGTGGGGCGCGGCGCGCTCACCGCAGCGGTCTGCGGCGACATCTTCGCGTCTCCGACGGTCCATGCGGTTTATTCGGCGATTGTCGCCGTGACCGGTCCCGCAGGGTGCCTGCTGATCGTCAAGAACTATGCCGGCGACCGACTGAACTTTGGGCTTGCGGCGGAGCGGGCGCGCGCCGACGGCCTCAAGGTCGAGATGGTGATCGTCGCCGACGATATCGCGCTCGAAGATCATCCGCGCCCGCGCGGCATCGCCGGCACGCTTTTCGTGCACAAAATCGCCGGCCATCATGCGGAGGCGGGCGCCGGGCTGGAAACAGTCGCCGCGGAGGCCGCGCGCGTCGCCGGCGCGGTGAAAAGTCTCGGCATCGCGACGACGGTGTGCAGCATTCCCGGCCAGCCTCTTCATGGAAGGCTCGATCCGGGGCAGGCGGAACTCGGCCTCGGCATCCACGGCGAACCCGGCGTTGAACGAATCGAGCTTCCGTTGGCCAGCGAGGTCGCCGAACTTTTGGCCGGACGTCTGGAACGCGCGGCGCCGTCAGGCCCCGTGGCGCTGCTGGTCAACAATCTCGGCGGCACGCCCGATCTGGAGATGGGCGTGGTCTCCCGCGCGTTGCTCACCACGAAGCTCGGCGCGCGGGCCAAATATGTCGTCGGCCCCGCACGCCTGATGACGGCGCTGGACATGAAGGGCGTCTCGATCTCGGTGCTGCCGCTCGACGAATCGCTTATCGCGGCATTGACCGCCGATTGCGGCGCGCCAGCCTGGCCGGGCGTCAACGAAATTCTGCCGCAGAAGGCTTCGCCGATGGCGCGCAGGGCTTCGAGTGCGGGGGATGTCGCCTCCAACGAACCGATCACACGCCAAAAGTTGCTCGCCGTTTGCGAGACGTTCATCAAACACGAGCCGGAACTCAATGCGCTCGACGCCCGCGTCGGCGACGGCGATACGGGGGCCACTTTTGCGGCCGCCGCGCGCACGGTGTTGTCGGCGATCGATACGCTGCCGCTGGCGCAACCCGATCGTTTGTGCGCCGCGATCGGACGTCGCCTGTCGGAAATCATGGGCGGCACGAGCGGCGTGCTGCTGTCGATCTTCGCGGCGGCCGCCGGGCGCGCGCTCGGCTCCGGCGCCGGCTGGCCGGCCGCCCTGCGCGAAGGGCTCGATCAGATGCGCTTCTATGGGGGCGCGGCGCCGGGAGATCGAACGATGCTCGACGCGCTGGCGCCGGCGGTGGCCGCGCTCGAAGGCGGGGGCGCCTTGGAGCAGGCGGCGCGCGCGGCGCGCGAGGGCGCCGACGCCACGGCGAACATGACGAAAGCCCATGCGGGCCGATCGAGCTATCTGGCCGCGAGCGCCCTAGAGGGCGTCGCCGATCCCGGCGCGGTCGCAATAGCGCTGGCGTTCGAGGCCGCCGCGTCGGTTTGAGAAATAGCGCTTGCTATGTTTAGTTATAAATGTTTCACTAAACAATGCGTCAGGCTTTTGAGTCTGATCGCCAAGGAAAATGCAGGGTAATTCGGGCCATCGGCCATTGTTGGCGCCGAGGTTCTGCATGTTGAGAGCGGCGCTCAAAGCCGCGCCTAACGCAGGGAGGAAGACCAATGCTGAAATCGTTTTCGATAGCCGGGATCGTTACGGCTGGGTTCGTCGCTGCGGCTCCGATCAGCGCGCAAGCCGAGGGCAAGACGCTGACCATGTGCTGGGCCGCATGGGATCCCGCCAACGCGCTTGTCGAACTGGACAAGGACTTCACCAAACAAACCGGCATCGCGATGAAATATGAGTTCGTCCCGTGGACGAGCTATGCCGATCACTTCATCAACCTCCTGAACTCGCGCAGCGCCGAATGCGATCTCATCATCGGCGACAGTCAGTGGATCGGCGGCGCGGCCGAGAACAAGTGGTATGTCAAGCTCAACGATTTCTTCGACAAGAATCACATCTCGATGGAGTCGTTCCTGCCCGCCACCGTCGTTGGTTATGCGGAATGGCCGAAAAACACGCCGAATTACTGGGGTCTGCCGGCGATGGCCGACGCCGTCGGTTGGACCTATCGCAAGGACTGGTTCGCCAAACCGGATTTGCGCGCGGAATTCAAGGCCAAATACAAGCGTGAACTCGAACCGCCGAAGACCTGGGACGAACTCCTGGAGGTCTCGAAATTTTTCAGCGGAAAACTGATCGACGGCAAAAAAGTCTACGGGTCCTATATCTTCACCGAGCGCGGCTCGGAAGGCATCACGATGGGCGTCACCAACGCGATGTACAATTACGGCTTCGAATATATGGACCCGAAGAAGCCTTATCACATGGACGGCTTCGTCAATTCGCCGGGCGCCGCCAAGGGCATGGACGTCTACAAGGCGCTGTTTGATTGCTGTCAGCCCCCGGGCCTGACCAACGCCTACATGCAAGAGGGCCTCGACGCCTTCAAGTCGGGCGAGGTCGCGATGCAGATGAACTGGTACGCCTTCTTTCCCGGCCTCGCCAAGGACCCGAAAGTCGGCGGCGACAAGATCGGCTTCTTCAAGAACCCCGCCGGTCCCACCGGGCAGTTCACCCAACTCGGAGGCCAGGGCCTCTCCGTGGTCGCGGCCTCGAAAGACATCGAAGATTCCCTGGCTTACGTGAAATGGTTCGCACAACCCGCCGTGCAACAGAAATGGACAGATCTCGGCGGCGCCTCGGCCTCGAAAGCGGTGCTGGAATCCGACGCCTACAAGAAAAGCGCGCCTTATGCGCCCTCGTTCGTCGACTCGATGGCGATGGTGAAGGATTTCTGGGCCGAGCCGCTTTACGTACCGCTGCTGCTCGACATGCAGAACCGCGTGCATGATTATGTCGTGGCCAATAAGGGCACTTCGCAGCAGGCGCTCGACGCGCTCGTCAAGGACTGGAAGAGGGTCTTCACGCAGGAAGGCAAGGATCCGTCGTGACGTCGGCCGGCATGGCTTGACCTCAACTCGTCCTTGGCGATCCCCCCGGCGGCTTTGCCGCCGGGAGGCGCCGTCGAGCGTCTAACGGGACCGTGATGACTGGAATGGACACAACCACCACCTTCGCCGACCGTGCGTCCAAAAGAGCGCCGCCGCGCAGCGCCCGGCGCGTCGTCGGGCTGTCGGACCGTGCGGTGGTTTGGCTGTTCATCGCCCCGACCATGCTTCTGTTGCTGGCGATCAACATCTTTCCGTTGATTTGGGCGATTCGGCTTTCTTTCACCGGTTTCATGGCCAATCTGCCGCGACCGCTGGGCTTTGTCGGCATCGCCAATTATGTCGACATCCTCACGGACGAGGATCTGTGGACGAATTTCCAGGTGACGGCGCATTTCGTATTCTGGACCATCGCTCTCCAGGTGCTGATCGGTCTTGCCCTTGCGCTGCTGATCAATCAGAAATTTCGCGGCCACAGTTTTTGGACGACCGTCATCCTGCTGCCGATGATGCTTTCTCCGGCGGTGGTCGGCAACTTCTGGACGCTGCTTTTGCAGCCGCAGATCGGCCCGTTCAACTATTTCATCGGCTTCTTCACCGGCGCGCCGGCCAGCTCGTTCACGATGATCGGCAGCGTCAAGCTCGCGCCGTGGACGATCGTGATGGTCAACACCTGGATGTGGACGCCTTACGTGATGCTGATTTGCCTGGCGGGTCTGCGTTCGATTCCCGAATTCATCTACGAAGCAGCGGAAGTCGACCGCGCTTCGCCGTGGCGGCAATTCTGGTCGATCACGCTGCCGATGGTGACGCCGTTTCTTATGCTGGCCGTGTTGTTTCAGGCGATCCAGTCGTTCGAGATGTTCGATCTGGTCAACCTCCTGACATCGGGCGGCCCCGGCTCGACCACCGAGTTGGTGTCGATCACTCTCAAGCGCGCCGCCTTCGAGAAATGGGAAACCGGCTATGCGTCCGCGCTCGCCGTCATCCTGTTCGTCACGGTGTTTGGCGCCGCGAATATCTATGTCCGGGTACTCAACAAGGTGAAGCAACAATGAGCGGCGCGCGCCTGCATCGGCCTTTCTCGGAGCCGTCTCCTCTGCTGCGCTGGTTGGCGGCCCTCGTCGTCGTCACCTACGCTATCGTTTCCATCCTGCCGATCGTCTGGATCGGAATGACGGCTTTCAAATCGCAGTCGGACGCCATCGCCTATCCGCCGAAGCTTCTTTTCACGCCAACCCTGGAGGGATTCGTCGATCTGTTTACGGTGCAGACCCGCCAGCCGCACGATTTCATCGCCAAGCTGCCGCCGCCGGCCAACTGGTACGAGAAGCTCGCGCGCAGTCATGATATGGTGATCGTCGGCCGGTCGCGGGTCGTCGAGCGCTTTGTCAACTCGATCATCATCGGCTTCGGATCGACCATTCTCGCGACACTTCTCGGCACGCTGGCGGCCTACGGCTTTTCGCGCTTCAAGGTGCCGCTCGCCGACGATCTGATGTTCTTCATCCTTTCGACGCGCATGATGCCGCCGATCGCGGTCGCCGTGCCGATCTACATGATGTATCGCTATCTGGGTCTCTACGACACGCGCACCGGCATGATTCTGCTCTACACCGCGGTCAATGTGTCGCTGGCCGTCTGGTTGCTGAAAGGCTTCATCGACGAGATTCCGCGCGAGTACGAGGAAGCCGCGCTGATCGACGGCTATACCCGGTTGCAGGCGTTCCGCAAGGTCGTGCTGCCGCAGGCCGTCACCGGCATCGCCGCGACCGCGATCTTTTGTCTCATCTTCTCCTGGAACGAATATGCATTCGACCTGCTGCTAAGCAGTTCCGAGGCGCAAACCATGCCGCCGTTCATTCCCTTCATCATTGGCGAGGGTGGTCAGAATTGGCCCGCTGTCGCGGCCGGAACCACACTTTTCCTGGCGCCGATCTTCGTTTTCACGATCGCGCTGAGGAAGCACCTTCTGCGCGGCATCACCTTCGGAGCGGTTCGCAAATGACCAATGTCTCCAAGGCCGAGCGGAGGGGCCTGTCCCGCTGGTTCCGGCGCGGTCCCTGGGAGATCGCGGCGATGACGGCGATCGGGATCGGCATCCTGATGCTGACCCAACCCTTCTTGCTCGTTCTTTATTCCTATTCGTTCGTCACGATCCTCGCCGGCACGGTCGGGTTCCTGATCGTCAGCCACTTCCCGCAATAGGACGAAAGCTCATGGCGGAGATTCGTATCGAGCAACTCCACAAGGCGTTCGCCAACTTCGTCGCGGTGCGGAACTCGAACTTCGTCATCGA
>JAJYDD010000224.1 GCA_021777795.1 Pseudomonadota bacterium
GTCGGCGGCTATGCCGGCTGGCGCAACGAGGCGCCGGAACCGCAGGCGCCGTGGTTCGTCGGTTGGTTCCGTTATGCGCTGATCGCGCTCATAGTCGGCGTGGTGATCGCGCTGCTCGGGCTGTTCCCCGGTCGCGCCGGCTTGTGGGTGGAGACGGCGGTGCTGTTCTTCGTCTTTTACATCCTGGGCGGTCTCGCGGGCGGGGCGCTGAAGCGCTTCTCCGCCGCCTGAGCGCCGATCTCTATTCGGCGGCCTTGCGCGCCGCGCGAGGCGCCGTCTCGGCGCCGACGAGCGCCAGCGGGGCCGCTTTGACAGCCGCGCTCGACGGCGGCGGCGTCAGTTCGCCGAGCCAATAGCCTTTGCGCACCAGCTCGCAAACGATGTCGAACGCCATGCGCTCGACCTCCTTGGCCGCGCGCTTGATCGGGCGCGCCGGATTGGTGGCGAGATAGACGGTGCGCCTGAGCGCGGGTTCACGGATCGGCGCGAGGATCAACTCGCCGCGCTCAATCTCCTCATGCACGGCGGCGTGAGGCAGGATCGAATAGCCGGAGCCGCGCGCGATCAGCGTCTTGATGCGCGACAGCGAATCCATCTCCAGCACCACGCCGAGGGCGATGTTATGGGCGCTGGCGGCGCGCTCCAGCATTTCGCGCAAGCCGTGGGCGCGATGCGGCAGGATGAGCCCGAGGCGCGCGCATTCCGCGAAGCTCACGGAATCGCGCGCGAAGCCGGTCTTCAGAACATCGCCCTTCCAGCAGTCGCGGGCGGCCACCAGATAGAGATCCTCGACCAGCAGCGGGCGCATGTCCAATTCGCGCGCGAAATGGACGTCGTAGAGGATGCCGAAATCTATGACGCCCTCGGTCAGCCATGCCTGGACATGGCCGCTCATCGCGTCCATCGCCCGCAGCACGATTTTCGGGAATTCGTTGCGCACGGTCTCCGACAGCGGCACGGTCAAAACATTGCTGACGGAACTCGGGAAGGCGAAGCTGACGGGGCCGCTCAACTCGGAGGCGTGGTCGCGCAGATCGGCGACGGCGGCCTCGACCGATTTCAGGATGGACTGGGCGTGGGTGTAGAGGCGCCGGCCGCTCTCGGTCAGCGTGACGCCGCGCGTCGAGCGCACCAGCAACTGAACGCCGAGTTCTTCCTCGACGCGCATGACGTGATGGCTGAGCGAGGGCTGGGCGACGCCGAGCTTCTCGGAGGCGAGCGACATGGAATGGTGGTCGGCGATCGCCACGAAGTAGCGCAATTGTCTGATGTCCACCGAAGTTGCGCTCCTCCTGAAATATTTGTTCTTGGTTGATTATCGCGATGGGGCGAAAGCTTAGGCGAACGCCTTGTCCACCTCACGCTCGGCAGGATCGCCAGCCGGCGCCGCCCGCGCGGCCAAGCGGTCCTCAACCTGCCGCGACGCCTTGGCCAGATGTTGCCGGCAGAGGCCTTCCGCCAGCGCGCCGTCGCCGGCGACGACGGCCGCAAGGATGGCGGCGTGCTCGTCCCACACCCCGCGCGAGCGTTGGTCGCCCTCGCTCAGCACCTCGGCCATGATGCGCCGGAACTTCGCCCAGTGCGGCGACATGGTGTCGCCCAGCAGCGCGTTGCCGGAGGCGCGCGCCAGCATGACGTGGAAATCGATGTCGGCGGATATTTGCTCGGCGAGCGCGCCGCGTTGCAGGGCCGCGCGGCCGCGCGCCATCAGCTCCGCGCCCTCGCGCGCCAGCCGCGCGCCGCCGTTCTCGGCCGCCAACCGTCCGGCCAGAGCCTCCATCGCGCCGCGAAACTGATAGAGATCGCGCACGTCGGACGCCTCCAACGGCGCGACGATGAGGCCGCGCCCCTGGGCCTCGCGCGCCAGGCCCTGGTTGCGCAGCAGCAGCAGCGCCTGCTGCACCGGCTGGCGCGAAACGCCGAGCGCCTTGGCGAGATCGTCCTGGATGAGGCGGGTTCCCGAGGGCAGGCGGCCGGCGACGATCTCGCTCACGATCGCCTCGCAGACCCGCTGCACCAGACTCGGCTGCATGGATAGCGCCCGCATTCCCACCCCTTCGCGCCGCGTTGAACGCAAATTCTGGTTGCGCCCGGTTGCGCGGGCTACAAATTATGTGTATCCGTTCTGAATTCAGAATTCAAGTGCGATGTTCACATTGAACCAGCGCGCGGATCAGGGGAGGCGCGCATGAGGCGCTTACGAGGACTTGGGGCGGCTGGCTTGCGCCCAGACGCCGTTCGTCGTCGAAGCCGCTAAGGCCCCCGTGCGCGGCCTCCTGCATTTTGGACAGGCGCTCGCCGCCCATGCGCGGCTTTCGCCCCACAAGATCGGCGTCAGCGATCTCGACCGCCAGATGAGCTTTGCGCTGTGGGACCAGCGCGCCCGCCGTCTCGCCAATGCGCTGATCGGCCTCGCCCTGCGCAAGGGCGACCGCGTCGCCGTGCTCGCTTACAACTGCGTCGAATGGGCCGAGATCTATGCGGCGACCGCCAGGGCGGGGCTGGTCGCGGTTCCCATCAACTTCCGGCTCATCGCCGCCGAGGCGCTCTATGTCATCGAGGATGCCGAATGCGCGGCGCTCATCGTGCAGGATGAACTTGCTTGCCTGATCGAGGAAATGGGCCCGGCGCTGGCGATCAATCAAGACCGGCGCATCTTATTCGGCAAGGGCCGCGCCCCTGCGGGTTATCGCGACTACGAGGCGTTTCTCGCGTCCGGGGCCGATGCGCCGCCCGCCGTCGCCGTCGATCTCGCCGATCCCTGGGTGTTGATGTACACGTCCGGCACCACGGGGCGGCCGAAGGGCGTCATCCGCACGCATCGCGGCGGGACGATGGTCGGCCTCGTCACCGAGACCGAGTTGAAGCTCGACCGCGACGATTCCGCGCTGCTCGTCATGCCCATGTGTCACGCCAATTCGCTCTATTTCTTCGGCGCTTTCGCGCAGATGGGCGCGGCGACCCACATCTATTCGCGCAAGAGCTTCGATCCCGAACACGCGATCCGCGCGCTGGCCGACAAAGGGGCGAGCTTCACCTCCCTGGTCCCGACGCATTACATCATGATGCTGGCGCTGCCCGAGGCGACGCGGGCGCGCCTCAATCTCGATGGCGTCGAGAAGCTGATGATCTCCTCCGCCCCGGCGCGGCCCGACACCAAGGGCGCCGTGATGGATATGTTCAGGAAATCCGGCCTCTATGAGCTATACGGCTCCAGCGAGGCGGGCTGGGTGACGATGCTGCACCCGGACGAGCAATTCACTCATCTCGGCACAGTCGGGCGCGAATGCGTCGGCTCCGCCCCGATCCGCTTTCTCGACGCGGCCGGGAACGAGGTTCCCGACGGCGCGCCGGGCGAGCTTTATTCCTGCAACGCCTATACGTTCGAGGGCTATTGGAAACAGCCCGACAAGACCGCCGAGGCGTTTCGCGGCGAGTATTGCACGGTCGGCGACATGGGGCTGCGCGACGGCGACGGGTTCATTCGTTTGATTGACCGCAAGAAGAACCTCATCATCTCCGGCGGCGAGAACATCTATCCTTCCGAGGTCGAGAATGTCGTCGGCGCGCATCCGAAGGTGCGCGACGTCGCGGTGGTCGGGCTCGCCGACGCCAAATGGGGCGAGCGCGTCCACGCCGTCGTCGTGCTGCGCGAGGGCGAGCAGGCGACGCAAGCCGAGTTGATTGATTGGACCCGCGAAAAGTTGGCCGGCTTCAAGCGCCCGCGCTCGGTGTCGTTCTTCGCCGAGGCCGACATGCCGCGCACCGCCACCGGCAAGATTCAACACCGCGAATTGCGCGCGCGGCTCAACCCCGCCGAGCCCGACGAGAGGACGCCATGACCGAACAGCGCCAGGATCTCAACAGCGACGATCTCGCCTGCGCGGCGTGGATCGCGCGCTTCCTTAAGCGGCGCGGAATCGACCGCGTGTTTGGTCTGCAAGGCGGCCATATCCAGCCGATCTGGGACCATGTCGCGCGGCTCGGCATCCGCATCATCGACGTGCGCGACGAGGGCGCGGCGGTGCATATGGCGCACGCCCACGCGGAACTCACCGGCGGCCTCGGCGTCGCGATGGCGACGGCCGGGCCGGGCGTGACGAATTGCGTAACGGCCATGGCCAACGCCTCGCTGGCGCGCGCGCCAGTGTTGTTGATTGGCGGCTGCACCTCGCGCCCGCAGGCCAATATGGGGCCGTTGCAGGATATCCCGCATGTCGATCTGCTGAAGCCGGTCTGCCGCTATGCGCGCACGGCGCGCGTCGCCGATCAGGTGTTGCGCGAGATGGACGAGGCGGTTGCGCGCGCCTTTGGCGACGCGGGCGAGCCGGGGCCGGCCTATATCGAGATCCCGACCGACGTGCTGCGCGCGCATGTGGCGGCCGATCTGGCGCTTGAGGATTGGATGCGGCCGAAGCCGGCGCGCCGCCCGCCGCCGGAACTGGAGGCCGTGCAGGCGACGGCCGACGCGATCTGGAGCGCCAAGCGCCCGCTGGTGGTCACCGGGCGCGGCGCGCGCGCGGCGGGCGCGCAGATCGTGCGGCTGCTCGACGCCTGCGGCGCGGTTTATCTGGACACGCAAGAAAGTCGGGGCCTCGTGCCGCCCGAGCACAAGGCCTTCGTCGGCGCCATGCGCGCGGCGGCGATGTCAGAGGCCGACCTCGTGCTGGTTGTCGGACGCAAGCTCGATTATCAGCTCGGTTACGGCTCGCCGGCCGTCTTTCCCCACGCGCGGTTCGTGCGCATCGCCGACAATGCCGGCGAGTTGCTCGACAACCGGCGCGGCGACCCGGAATTGCTGGCCGATCCGGCGCTGGCGCTCGACGCTATCATCGCGGCGGCGGGCAATCGCGAGCCCGCTTGCGACAAAGCCTGGGCGCGGGGATTGCGTGAACGCCACGTCAGCCGCTCGGCCCCACGCGCCGCGCCGACGAAGGGCGAGGATGGCAAGGTGCATCCAGCGGCGATCTTCGAGGCCATCAAACAAGTCGCCGATCCCGATTACATCGCCATCGCCGACGGCGGCGATCTCTTGAGCTTCGCGCGCGTCGGCATTTCGGCGCGCACTTATATGGACGCGGGCGCCTTTGGCTGTCTGGGCGTCGGCGTGCCCTTCGCCATCGCCGCCGCGCTCGCCGAGCCCCACCGGCAGGTGATCGCGGTCACCGGCGACGGCGCCTTCGGCATCAACGCGATGGAGATGGATACGGCCGTGCGCCACGGCGCCAAATGCGTCGTCATCGTCTCCAACAATGCCGCCTGGAACATCGAACGCTTCGACCAGGAGTTCAATTACGGCGGCCGCGTCGTCGGCACCACCTTGCGCCATTCCGATTACGCAGCGATGGCCCGCGCGCTCGGCGCCCACGGCGAGCGGGTGGAGCGCGCCGAGGATCTGGCGGCTGCGCTGACGCGCGCGCTCGCCAACGCGCCGGCCTTGGTTGATGTCGTGACCTCGCAAAGCGCGGTGTCGTCGGATGCGCGCAAGGGCCTCGGCTTCGTGCCGGATTATCAGGCGCTCACCGCTTGGGACGATTCCGAGCGCAAGCGGCGCGGGGAGATTTGAGGCGGCGCCTCACGGCGTCAACTGATCGTCCTTCGCCGGCAGGCGCGGCGCCAACATCGGCGTGAACTCGACGCCGTCGTCGTGCATGGCGTCGTTGGTCGGCTGCTTGCCGTTGAGCGACATGCCGTCCTGTACCGTCAGGCCGGCGTTGGGGCCTAGCCAGTCGGCGTCCTCCTTGCCGGCGCCCGTGCGGCCCTCCTGCGGATGGCCTTCGTTGCTGCGCTTGATGGCGTTGACGATATTGTCGGCGCGCTTTTCGCTGTAGGGCAGGCGATAGGCGCGCGGGGCGCCGCTCAGCACGTCGTTCTCGTCCATCGGCTCCACCCACATATAGATCGAGCCAGGATCGCCGGGGATGGTCTTGGGCTCGACGACGCGGGCGCCGAGCAACTGAAATCGCGGCGGCAACCGCTGCTCGCTCGCATAGCCTGGCAGCGCCCGCAAGCCATAGAACGCCGCAATGTAGAAGGCCGAAAGGGCGACGACAACGAGGCCCTTGAACAAAGCCGGCGCCCGCGCCGACAACAGCGACCACAGCACCAGCGCGCCAAGCCCGACATAGGCGATGGCTAGCGTCAGAATCCAGCCAGTCGGTCCCTGGATCATTTGCCGTCCTCGTCCGGTCGCGAGGCGCCCAGAATGTTGAGCAGCGACTTCTGGCGGTGATTGATGTCGATGACGTCGCCCTTGCCGTCGAGGGTGAAGCGCACGGCGGTTTTCTCGTCGCCGCGACGATCGACCGTCACCTGGCCCTCATAGATGACGCGCGCGACGGGATTTAGCTTTTGCACGCGCACGCTGACCGGCACCGGATTATGGGTGGTGGCGACGTAATGGGAGACATTGACGACATATTCGCCAGGCGCGATGCCGCGGATAGTGCAGACCTCCTCGCGGATCGGCGTCGAAACGCGCCGGCCATTTATCATGATGGTGTCGTGGACGCCGCCGCGGTCGTCGCGGTCGAGCGTCAGGAAACCCGCTTCCTTGTGACGATACCAGGCGATGTTCTCGGCCGGATCCTGCACCATGAGGTCGATGTCGTCGGGGTGGTTGTCGGGCCAGTCCATCGTGATGATGAACTCGGCCTTGGAATCGACCTTGCCCTCGCTGGCCTTGGGCGCCATCGCCAGCACCGCCAGGAAGAAAAGGAAGGCGACGACCTGGAGCGCCTTGAACAGCATG
>JAJYDD010000225.1 GCA_021777795.1 Pseudomonadota bacterium
CGCATTCCACCGCCGCCTTCGGCGCCATGGCGAAGGACTGGGAGCAGGGCATCGACTATAGCCGCCTCTCGAAGGAGAGGCTCGCCCGCGCTCAGGAGGCGATCCGCTACGCCGGCCTCGGCGCCGTACTCTGCTTCAACTTCGACAACATCCGCTATGTGACGGCGACGCATATCGGCGAATGGGCGCGCGACAAGTTCTTCCGCTACGCTTTGTGCCCGGCGCAGGGAAAGCCCTTCCTGTGGGATCCCGCGCCCCCCGCCAAGCGCATCTCCTCGCCCTGGATTTCCGACAATGTCGCCGCGCCGATCACGACGATGCAGGGCGCGATCCCGCCGTCGATGAACGTGCAGCACGATTTCGCCAAGCAGATCAAAAAGGCGCTGGTGCATTACGGCATCGCCAACGAGCCGCTCGGCATCGACATGATGGAAATCGGCATGTTGCGCGCGCTGGAGGCCGAGGGCATCGAGGTCGTCGACGGCCAGCAGGCGCTGCTCGACGCGCGCGAGATAAAGACGGCGGACGAGATCGAACTGCTCAAGATGGCGTCGGCCATGGTGGACGCCACCTATGTCGACATATGCCGAGCGATCCGGCCCGGAACCAAGGAGAACGAACTCGTCGCCATCGCCAACGACCGGTTGTTCCGCATGGGCTCGGAGCGGGTCGAATGCGTCAACTCGGTGTCGGGACGGCGCGGGCGCCCGCATTCCCACACCTTCTCGGACCGCATGATCCAGCCGGGCGACATGATCTTTCTCGACATCATGCATTCCTACAACGGCTATCGCACCTGCTACTATCGCACCTTCATCTGCGGCGAGCCGTCGAAGGCGCAGATCGACGCTTATGAGACCGCGTCGAAATGGATCAGCGCCTCCATCGACATGATCCGGCCGGGCGTGACGCCGGACGAGGTCGCCTCGGTGTGGCCGGACGCCAGCGAGTTCGGCTATCGCGACGAGGAGGAGGCGTTTCTGCTGCAATACGGCCACGGCGTCGGCCTGTCGCTGTGGGAGCGACCGATCTTCTCCAAGCGCTTTCGCGGCCAGAACAAGCCGCTCGCCGAGGGCATGGTGTTCGCGCTCGAAACCTGGAAGGGTTCGGAGGACGGCTCGGGCGCGGCGCGCATCGAGGAGGAGGTGGTCGTGACCAAGGACGGCTGCGAGATCATCACCAACTTCCCCTCCGACCGGCTCATCTCCTGCGGCCTGCCGGGCTGCGAGGTCTTTTGAGCCCGCAGGCCATGCAGACGCCGAGCCGAATTCCGGTGACGCTGGTCACCGGCTTTCTCGGCAGCGGCAAGACGACGCTCATCAACGCCGCGCTGCGCGCGCCGGAACTGGCCAGGACGTTGGTGGTCGTCAACGAATTCGGCGAGGTCGGGCTGGACCAAAAACTGTTCGCGCGCAGTTCCGACGCGGTGGTGGTGCTGGAGAACGGTTGCCTGTGCTGCACGGTCAGGAGCGATCTCGTCGGCACGCTCAATCAGGTGTTTCACGCGCGCCAGGCCGGCGAGATCCCTGCGTTCGACAATGTCGTGATCGAAACCTCCGGCCTCGCTGAGCCCGGCCCGGTGCTGCAAGCCTTCCTGTCGGAGCCGACGCTGGAGGGACTTTACCGTGTCGCGAGCGTGCTGACGCTCGTGGACGCGGTGAACTGGGAGGCGACCGCGCGCGACCATGACGAGTGGACGCGACAGGTCGCGCTCGCCGATCAGATCCGCATCAGCAAGTTAGACCTCGTCGCTGGCGACCGCACGGACGCGGAGGCGAACCTGATCGCGGAATTGCGGCGCCTCAACCCCGCCGCCGAAATCGGCCTTGTCGATGGGACGCCGGCGGCCGTCGCCCAACTGCTGACCTCGCAGGGGTTCGACGCCGCCGACCCGAAGGCGGACCCGCGCCCCTGGCTGAAAGCGCAAGCGCACGCCGCCGAGCCGCACGCGCATGACGAAACCTGCGGCCACGAACATCATTCCCACTTCGACCTCCTGCGCCAGAAGGCGATCGAGAGCTTCGTCCTGACGCGCGAGGCGCCGCTGTCGCGCGAGGAACTCCAGTTTCTGCTCGACGGCATCGCGCAGAACCTCGGCCCGGGCCTGTTGCGCGTCAAGGGCCTCGTCAATGTCGCGGAGGAGCCGGGGCGGCCGGCCGTCATTCAGGGCGTGCAGCATCTTCTGCATACGATGTCGTGGCTGGAGCAATGGCCGGACGACGACCGCCGCACGCAGATTGTGTTCATCACGCAGGGAATCCCGCGCGCCAATCTGAAGGACGTGATTGACCTCCTCGACCGCGTCAGCGCCCGCACCTTCAAGGCGCGAGAGCGGGGGCGGCGGGCGATGGCGGCCAAGGCGGCGGAACAATCATGAAGTTCGACCTGATCGTCATCGGCTCTGGCCCTGGAGGCTACGTCGCCGCGATCCGCGCCGCGCAACTTGGACTGAATACGGCGGTGGTCGAGCGCGAACACCTCGGCGGAGTCTGCCTCAACTGGGGCTGCATCCCCACCAAGGCGCTGCTGCGCTCGGCGGAGGTCTACGATCTCTTCCAGCACGCGCGCGATTTCGGCCTCGCCGCCGACAATGTGCGGTTCGACGCGGGTGCCGTGGTGCGCAGATCGCGCGAAGTGTCGGGCCGCCTCAACCGCGGCGTCGCCGGTCTGCTCAAGAAGAATGGCATCAGCGTCATCTGGGGCGAGGCGAAGCCAACCGCGCCGGGACGGCTGCGGGTGACGGCGCCGAGCCCGCGCCGTCCCGCGCCCGAGCCTCCGGCGTCGGCTCTGGGGGCTGGCGATTACTCCGCCGACCACATCCTCGTCGCCACCGGCGCGCGTCCCCGCGCGCTGGCGGGGCTGGAGCCAGACGGCCAGAACATCTGGTCCTATTACGAGGCGATGACGCCGGAGCGCATTCCGGATTCGCTGCTCATCGTCGGCTCCGGCGCCATCGGCATCGAGTTTGCGTCGTTCTACCGGCTGATGGGCGCCAAGGTCACGGTGGTCGAGATCGCGGATCGCATCCTGCCCGCCGAGGACGCCGAAATCGCGCAGGCCGCGCGCAAGCTGTTCGAGAAGCGCGGCATCGTGTTTCGTACGTCGGCGCGGGTTGTCGGGGTCGAGGCGCGCGGCGGGTTGGTGCAGGCGAGGGTGGCGCGCGAGGGCGCAAGCGAGGTCGTCGCGGCCGAGAAGATCATTGTCGCGGCCGGCGTGCAGGGCAATATCGAGAACCTCGGGCTGGAAGCGCTCGGCGTGCGCTGCGAAGGCGGCTGCATCGCCGTCGATGCCTGCGGACGCACCAATGTCGCGGGTCTCTACGCCATAGGCGACGTGGCGGGTGCGCCGATGCTGGCCCACAAAGCCGAACACGAGGGCGTCGTCTGCGTCGAGGCCATCAGCGGCCGGAAAACCCACGCGCTCGATCGCGACCGGATTCCCGGCTGCACCTATAGCCTGCCGCAGATCGCCAGCGTCGGCTTGACGGAGGCGAAGGCGCGCGCCGCCGGGCATGAACTGCGCGTCGGCCGTTTTCCCTTCGCCGGAAATGGCAAGGCGATCGCGCTCGGCGAGGACCAGGGTTTGGTGAAAACCCTGTTCGACGCCGGCAGCGGCAAACTGCTCGGCGCGCATATGGTTGGCCCCGAGGTCACGGAGCTGATCCAGGGCTTCGTGCTGGCGATGGGCCTGGAAACGACCGAGGAGGAGCTTTTCCAAACTGTGTTTCCGCACCCGACCCTGTCGGAGGCCATGCACGAGAGCGTTCTGGCGGCCTATGGTCGCGCCATCCACGTCTAGGCGCATCGTATTGTGAGCAGGCCGTAGCTTGCTCCGATCGCGCCATATGCGATCGACAGTTGAACATGCTTGGCGCCGGTGACTTCGATACGGGCCTGCTTTCGCGATAGGGCGACTTCAGGCGTCAGGCAATGCGAACCGGTGCGGCGTTTGGCGAGAGGAGCGCGCGATGAGCGAGATCGAGGCGGCGACAAAAGTCGGTTGGATCGGGTTGGGAAAGATGGGCCTGCCCATCTGCGGGCGGCTCCGCGGCGCGGGTTTCGAGGTCACGGCGCTATGCCGCTCGGCCGACAAGGAGGCGCTGGCGACCGCGAACGGATTTAAGGTCGCCCGGACCCTGGCCGAAACCGCGCGCGGCCGCGACTTCGTCGTTTCGGCGGTGTCCGACGACAAGGCGCTGCTCGATATCGCGCTCTCGGACGGCGGCCTCGCGCAAGTCCTCGCCACCGGGCAAATTTTCATCGAGACCAGCACCGTGTCGCCTGCGGCCTCGCGTCGCGTCGCCGATGCGCTGTCGGCGACGGGGTGCGCCTATCTACGCTCGCCGGTTTCGGGTTCGACGGCGACGGCGGCGCAGGGCGCCCTGACGGCGCTGGTGTCGGGGCCTGCGGAGGCTTTCAAAGCCGCGGCGGATCTGTTCGCGGCCTTCACGCGCAAAGCGTTCCTGGTTGGGGAGGCGGAAGAATCGCGAACGCTGAAACTCGCGATCAATGCGATGGTGGGGGCGACGTCGGCGCTGCTCGCCGAATCCCTGGATCTCGCGCGCCGCGGCGGCCTGGATACGCGGACGGCTATGGAAGTCGTGGCGGAGAGCGCGGTCGGCTCGCCCCTCATCCAGTACAAACGCGCCGCCGTGGTGAGCGGCGACTTCACGGCGGCCTTCAGCGTCTCGCAAATGCTGAAGGACTTCGAGTTGATCGCGCAGGCGGCCCAGGCCAGCGGCTGCGACATGCCGTTGATCGAGAGCATCCGCCACACCTATCGCGCCGCCGTGGCGCGCGGTCTCGGAGACCGCGATTTCTTCGCTCTGACCGCAAAGGACGCCTAGCGCCAGCAGCGCCACGAAGCGGCTCGAACAAATTCTCAAAATGGAGAAATATTTCGTAGCGGGCGCGGATGTTGTGGATAGTCTCCAAATCACAGGAACCGCGACGACCCCGCCGGGGCGCTCGCGGCCTGAAGCAAGGCAAAATCGCAGCGTCGGCGGGAACGCGGACCGCGATGTGGGAGGAAATGCGATGGACGAGGCCCGCTGCGGCGCGATCGTCACCAACCGACCGCCAGATGATCGGGCCCAAGGCCTTTAATCAGGGAGGACGGCCATGAGTGATCCGGTCGGAATTGCGCTCATCGGCATGGGCTGGTGGGGCCAGAAGATGCTGAGCGTGCTCGAAGCCGCGCCCGCTGACATTCGCGTGGTGCGTGCGGTTGAGCCCAATCTGGAGCCGGTGCGCGCCCGCTGCGCCCAGAAGGGCATCGCGCTCACGGCCGATTACGCGGACGCCCTGAACGACCCGGCCGTGGAAGCGGTGGTGCTGGCGACGCCGCACGCGCTGCACGAGCGCCAGATCGAGGCCGCCGTCGCAGCCGGCAAGCATGTATTTTGCGAAAAGCCTCTGGCGCTGACCAAGGCCGGGGCGCAGAAGGCCGTCGCGCTGTGCCGCGACGCCGGCCTGACGCTCGGCATGGGCCACGAGCGACGCTGGGAGCCGCCGGTCGCCGACCTGCTGGCGAAAGCTGACGCGGGAGACCTCGGCCGCATCCACCAGATCGAAGCCAATTTCAGCCATGACAAGTTTCTGGCGCTCGATCGCGGCAACTGGCGCCTGAAGGCGGATCAGGCGCCCGCCGGCGGCATGACCGCCACCGGCATCCACCTCCTCGATCTCTCGGTGCGTTTGCTCGGGCCGGCGCAGAGCGTTCTTTGCGTGTGCGAGCAACTTTCGTCGGACTTGCCGCAGGGCGACACGGTGGCGGCCTATGTCCGGTTCAAGGGCGGCGGCACCTCATACGTTTCGGCTTCGCTCGCCAATCCCTTCGTTTCGCGCTTCGCGGTCTATGGCGCGAAAGGTTGGATCGACATCCGCGACAAAGCGCATGTCGAATCGCCGGCCGGTTGGATCGTCACGTCGGCCTTCACGGGCGGCCCGATCACGACGGTCGAAGTCCCTCCGGCCGAGCCGGTGAAGGACAATCTCGTCGCTTTCGCCCGCGCCGTGCGGGGGATGCAACCCTATCCCATCACCGGCGATCAGTTGGTCGACAATATCGCCCTGCTGGAGGCCGTATTCGCCTCCGCTCTGAGCGGAAAGATCGAAGCCGTCGCGTAGGACTCTCGGGAGGTCACAATGAAGGCGCTTATTTTCGACGAACCCAGGAAGCCCGTTGTCACGCAGGTGCAGAGCCCGCGCATCGACGACAACGAAGTCCTGATCCGCTCGCGCCGCGTCGGCATCTGCCATTCCGACTACGAATTGCTGGCGGGGCAATACATCATCCCGATCTCCTATCCCGTCATTCCCGGCCACGAATGGGTGGGCGAGGTCGTCGAGACCGGCCGCAACGTGACGGCCTTGCAGCCTGGCGACCGTGTGGTGGGCGAATGCGTCATCAACACGCCCTCGCGCATCCACCATTTCGGCTTCTCGATGGACGGCGCCAACCGCGAGTATTTCCCGGCCCGGCCGGAGTGGCTGCACAAGCTGCCTGACGCAGTGGACGACGCGAAGGGCGCGCTGATCGAACCCTTCACTTGCGGCTTCTACGCGATCCTGCGCAACGGCGGGACAAATGCGTCCGAGACCGTCGTCGTCTCGGGCGGGGGCACCATCGGTCTGGTGACGGCGGCGGCGGCGATCGGCATGGGCGCACGGGTGATCGTCGTCGATCCCGTGCCGTTG
>JAJYDD010000226.1 GCA_021777795.1 Pseudomonadota bacterium
AAATCCAGCGGCGCGCCGTCGGCGGGCGCGCCGGTCGCGTTAAGATGCAAGCGCGCGCGCGGCGCGTAATGGGAGGCGAGCGCACCGGGGGCGATCGGCGCCGGCCCCGGCGGGGCCGCCGCGCCGAGCGCGACCCCGAGCGCGGCCTCGATCTCCTCGCGCGCGACAGCGCCCGGCCGCAGCAGAAGCGGCGCGCCGCCGAGGCAGGCCACGACCGTCGATTCCACGCCCCAGCCGCAGGGGCCGCCGTCGAGGATGAGCGGGATCCGGCCGCCGAGATCGGCGAGGACATGCTCGGCGCAGGTGGGGCTCACGGCGCCGGAGCGATTGGCGGAGGGCGCCGCCAGCGGCGCGCCGGCCGCGACGATGAGCGCGCGCGCGACCTCGGCGCCGGGCACGCGCAGCGCCAAGGTGTCGAGGCCGGCGCGGGCCAGCAGACTGACTGAGCATCCGCTGGCGACAGGGGCGACCAGCGTCAACGGCCCCGGCCAGAACCGCTCGGCCAATCGCAGCGCGAAAGCATCGAGACGCGCCTCGCGCCCCGCAGCCTCGGCATCGGCGAAATGGGCGATCAGCGGGTTGAAGGTCGGCCGGCCCTTGGCGGCGTAGATCTCGGCGACCGCCGCGTCCGAGGTCGCCAAGCCCGCCAAACCGTAGACAGTCTCCGTCGGCATTCCGACGAGGCCACCAGCGCGCAATATCTCCGCCGCCGCCCTGACGCCGTCAGCATTCGCCGGGACGACCCGGGTTGACGTCCGGCCGCCGCCGCTCTCCCATGAACCGACCATCATCGATGAATGCAAAGTCGGGCAGGCGCGTTTATGGCGAAATTGCGTCAGTTTTGGTGAAATGAGGCAATTCGTTCTGTTGGCGGCTTAGATGTAGCGTCCGCCCGCCTCCTCGGCGAAGCGGCCGGGCGGGCCCTCCCACACGATGCGGGCGTGTTCCAGCACGTAAACCCTGTCGGCGTGCGGCAGGGCGAAGGTGACGTTCTGCTCGCCGAGCAGCACGGTGATGTCGGTCGTCTGGCGCAGCCTCTCCAGCGCCTTGGAGATCTGCTCCATGACGATCGGCGCCAGGCCCAGGGTCGGCTCGTCGAGGATGATGAGGTCCGGTTTGGTCATCAGGGCGCGCGCGATGGTCAGCATCTGCTGCTCGCCGCCGGAAAGCGTGCCCGCCGTCTGCCGCAGCCGCTCCTTGAGGCGCGGGAACAGGTCGAACAGCCAGTCCAGCCGCTCCGTCCGCTCGCCGGCTTTCAGCCGCAGCGCGCCCATGTCGAGATTTTCCGCCACCGTCATGTCGGTGAACAGGTCGCGCCCCTCGGGCGCCTGGACGATTCCGCCGGCCGCGATCGAAGCCGGCGAGACGCCGGCGAGCGAGCGCCCCTCGCGGCGAATGACGCCGCGATAGGGGATCAGGCCCGAGATGGCGTTGAACAGCGTCGTCTTGCCGGCGCCGTTGAGCCCGACGACGGCCACGAACTCACCCTGATGCACATGGAGCGAAACTTTCTCCAGGGCTTGCGCGCGGTCGTAGAAGACATCGACGCCCTCGACCTCCAGAAACGGGGTCGCCGCGTCCTTGAACGCGCTCTCCGGCCGGGAGGCGGTGGTCAGCGCGCCGCCGAGATAGACGCGGCGCACCGTCTCGTCGTTCATCACCGCTTGCGGCGGCCCCTCGGCGATGCGCTCGCCGACATACATGGCGAACACGCGGTCGGCGAGCGAGGCCATGCTCTTGACGTTGTGATCGACGATCAGCACCGCGCGCCCATCGTGCCGCATCTCGGCGATCAACTCGGAGAAGGCGCCCGTCTCGCGCGCCGTGAGCCCGGCGAAGGGCTCGTCGACCAGCACCACGGCGGGATCGCGGGCGATGGCCTTGGCCAGTTCGATCCGGCGCAGGTCCGCGAACGGCAGCGTCGCCGGCTTGCGGTCGAGCACGCCCGAGAGCCCCACCCGCTCGGCGATGGCGCGCGCCTTGGCCATCGTCGCGGGATCGGGCAGCAGGCGCCAAAGCGAATCCGGCGTCAGCGCCAGCGCGATGTTCTCCAGCACCGTCTGGCGATGCAGGGGCCGCGAATGCTGGAACACCATGCCGACGCCGAGGCGGGCGATTTTGTGCGGCGGCCAGCCGGCGACCTCGACGCCCTTGATGCGCACCGAACCGGAGGTCGGCCGCTCGACGCCGAGAATGGACTTCATCACCGTCGATTTGCCGGAGCCGTTCGGCCCGATGAGGCCGAGGATCTCGCCGCCCTCGACGGAGAAGCTGATGTCGCGCGCGGCGGTGAGGCCGCCGAAGCGCTTCGTCAAACCCTCGATTTCGAGCGCCTTCATGCGGCCTCCCTGGAGCCGCCGAGGAGACCCATGAGGCCGCCGGGAAACACCAGCACGACGACCAGCGCCACCGCCGACACGATGAAATTGGAGAGATCGCCGAGCGGGCGCAGCAATTCGCCGGCGCCGATGAGGAAGATCGCCCCCAGGGCGCCGCCGAGGATCGTGCGCCGGCCGCCGAGCACCGCGCCGACGATCACCTGCACGCCAACCGCGATGTCGACGAAGGTGCCGACGGAAGCGACGCCGAGATAGAACACCATCAGCGCGCCGGCGAGCCCCGAGAAGAACGCCGAGACGATGAAGCTCGCCAGCTTGTGCTTGACGACGTTGAAGCCCAGCGCGCCCGCCTGCACCGCGTCCTGCCCGCTCGCCTGCAAGATGAGCCCGACCGGCGAGCGCGAGAGGCCATAGAGCACGAGGCCGCTGAAGCTCATGAAGCCGAGCGCGATCCAGTAATTAACCTTGTCGCTGACGCTGATGACGTCGGGCACGGTGAGCCCGATCTCGCCGCCGGTGAGATCGGCGAAGACGACGATGAAGTTTTGCAGGATCAGCACGGCGACTAGCGTCGTCAGCCCGAAATAGGGGCCGCGCACCCTCAACGCCGGCAGCGCCAGCACGACGCCGCCGAGAACGGCGGCCAGCGCGCCGGCGGCGACGCAGACCGCGATCGGCGGTTGATAGAGGCTATCGAGGATGCCGGCGGTGTAGGCGCCGAGGCCGATGAGGAAGGTCGGGCCGAAATTGACCTCGTTGGCGAAGCCAAACAGCAGATCCCAGGCCATCGAGAACACGCCGAAATAATAGGCGGTCGTCAACAGCCCCAGTATGTAACCGGAGACCCACAGCGGCAGGAACGCCAGGCAGAAGGCGACGACGAGCGCTATCAGAAGAGGGCCGAACGCGCGCGCCATCTCAGCGGCGCCCCAGCAGGCCGCGCGGGCGCACATACATGACGATCACCAGCAGCAGCAGCGCCGGAATCTCGCGATAGGCCGGCGAAATCAGGTAGGCGGTCAGGGTTTCCAGATAGCCCACAACATAGGCCGCGATCAGCGAGCCCGAGACCGAGCCGAGGCCGCCGAGCACGACAATCGAGAAGGCGCTCGCTGTCAACGGCCCCGCGCTATAGGAGGAGACGCCGAGGAACATGCCGAGCAGCACGCCCGCCACCCCCGCCAGCGCTCCGTAAATGACCCACACCGCGAGATAGACCCTGCTGAGTTCGACGCCTAGCAGCGTCACGCCGCGCGGGTTCATCGAGGCCGCCAGCAAAATCTTGCCGACGCGCGAGCGGTTGACCGCCAGCCACAGCCCCGCAATGGCGATCCAGCAAATCAGCGCCGTGAACAGTTCGTTCTTCGGCGTCCTGACGCCCGCCAGTTCGACGACGCCCTCGACGATCGGCAGCACGGTCTTGGCGTTGTTGGTGAAGAGATAGGCGATCGCCTCCTGGATCATGATGCCCCAAAGCAGCGTCGCGGTGAGGATGAAGATCTCCTTCTCCTCCTCGCGGATCTTGGTCGTCAGTTGCAGGCGGCGCACGATCAGCCCATAGGTCGCCAACGCCAGGATGAGGCAAGCGCCGACGCCGACCGCCGCGCTCGCCAGCGCGCCGAAGCCCCAGTAGCTGCCGGCCGCCCAAGCGCCGACGGCCGCCGCGACCATAAGTCCGCCGTGCGAGAGGTTCAAAACCCCCGTCACGCCGAAGATGAGCGTAAAGCCCGTCGCCCCCAGAGCATAGAGCGAGGAGATGGCGAAGCCGTCGATCAGGATTTGCCAGCCGAGCAAAGGATCAACCCGTCCGTCGGTTGGCGAACGGGCGCCTCGGCGCCCCGCATTTTGGCCGCGCGCGCACCGGCGCCCCCCTGCTCAAGGCCGCCCTATTTCGCCGATCCTACTTTGACGAAGGCCGGGAACTTGATCTTGCCATTGGCGAGATCGGCCGGCCACAGGTTGACCTGCTTGCCGTCCTGCCATTGCAGGAACAGACCGGTGATATATCCCTTGCCGATGCGCAGCCCGTGGACATGGGGGTCGCTCTTGGGCAGGAACTCGATGCGGCCGATCGTGCCGACGTAATCGGTCGCCTCCATCGCCGTGACCAGCTTGGCCTCGTCCATTGAGCCGGCGCGCTTGACGGCCTCGGCGATCATGTAGACCTCGTCATAGGCGGTGTAGCCGGCATAGGACGGGGCGTTGCCGAACTTCTTCTGGAAGGCGTCGACGAACGGCAGCGTCTTGGGGGTGACGGCGACGCCAGGGCCGGACACCGCCTGAAACAGAACGCCGTCGGCAGCGCCATTGGTGTCCTTCCAGAAGGTCGAGTTGGTGGCCTGACTGGAGATGCCGAACATCGGGATCGGCACCTGCTGGCTCTTCCATTGCACGGTCGGCTGCACGCCGACATGGCTGATGCCGGTGATGATGACGTCGGGCTTCAGCCCCTCAATCTTGTTGAAGATGGGCGTGAAATCGGTGGTATTGGGCGAGAAACGCACCTCGTCGAGCACTTTCAGGCCGATTTCGGGCAGGCACTTGAGATAGCCGGCGTCGAGAGGTTTGGTCCAGGCGGCGTCCTCGCTCATCACGACGGCGGTTTTCATCTTGTAGGCGTCGACCATCATATCCTTGGCGGAAGCGCAGACCAGGCGCGCCAGCGAGCCGGAAGTCAGGTAGCCGTGGAAGGTGTATTTGTTGGCCTCGTAGTTCTTGGCGATGTTCTCCGTGATGACGTCGGAAGCCGCGCCGGGCGTTATCATCACGGTTTTCAGCCGCGCCGCCCACGGCTCCAGCGCCAGCACGACCTCGCTGGCGTAGCTGGCGATCACCGCGTTGACGTGGTCTTCGTTGACGGCGCGCTGGAAGGCGCGCACCGCTTCGGCCGAAGAGGAATGATCGTCATAGGATACGAGCTGGATCTTGCGCCCGCCGATGCCGCCCTTCGCGTTGATCTCGTCGGCTGCAAGTTGCGCCGCCTGGGGAATCGAGGAGCCGGCCACCGCCTGGTTTTCGGCAATGACGCCGATCTTGATCGGCGCGTCGTCGGCCAAGACCGGCGTCGCCAAAGCTGAAACCGCCAGCGCCGCGCCGAACCCCGCCCCGCGAAGGGAATGATTCATGCCGTGTCCTCCCACACTCGTTCACACATCCCGCTTGACCAGGATTTCGCCGCGATCTTGACCGCTTTTTGCTTAACCCGCAAGCCGATTGCGCAGGCGCCCAGCGACGATTAGCCGCGCAAATCGTGAGCGCGCGCCGCAATTTGGGCCGCCGCCGCGCAAAATTCGAGCGCGCGGCGCCGCAGACCGCATACAGCCCTTGCGCGTATCGAAGCCCGTCCCGATACTGTCGATTCGGCCCGGTAAGAAAGCGGCGAGGCGCGAACATCCGACATGATGCGGCAGTACGAATTGGTCGAAAGAGTCAAGCGCTACAACCCTAACGCGGACGAGGATCTCCTCAACCGCGCGTACGTGTTCGCCATGAAGGCGCATGGCGCGCAGAAGCGGGCGAGCGGCGATCCCTATTTCTCGCACCCGCTCGAAGTCGCCGCCATCCTGACCGAGTTCAAGCTCGACGACGCCACCATAGCCGCCGCGATGCTGCACGACACGATCGAGGATACGCCCGTCACCCGCGAGGAGATCGACCGCGTCTTCGGGGTCGAGATCGGCGGCCTCGTCGACAGCCTGACCAAGCTCAACAAGCTCGATTTCGCCTCCAAGCACGCCGTCCAGGCCGAGAATTTCCGCAAGCTGCTGCTCGCCATCGCCGACGACGCGCGCGTGCTGCTCATCAAGCTCGCCGACCGTCTGCACAATATGCGCACACTCAATTTCGTGCCGCCTGCGAAGCGCGCCCGCATCGCCCAGGACACGGTGGAGATTTACGCGCCGCTGGCGGGGCGAATGGGGATGCAGGGCCTGCGCGGGGAACTGGAGGATCTCGCCTTCCGCTATCTGATGCCGGAGGCGCACGCGCTCATCATCTCGCGGCTAGAGGAGCTTAAGGTCAAGAACGGCCCGATCATCGCGCGCATCGCCGACGAATTGAAGGACCAGTTCGCGCGGCGCGGCATCAAATGCGACGTGCGCGGCCGGCAGAAGCAGGCCTATTCGATCTGGCGCAAGATGGAGCGCAACCAGATTTCGTTCGAGCAGCTTTCCGACATCTACGGCTTCCGCATCCTGGTCGAAAAGATCGAAGATTGCTACGACGCGGTCGGCGTGGCGCACACGACGTGGCCGAGCGTCATGGGCCGCTTCAAGGATTACATCTCGACGCCCAAGCAGAACGACTATCGCTCGATCCACACCACCGTCATCGGCCCCGGCTCGCGCTTGG
>JAJYDD010000227.1 GCA_021777795.1 Pseudomonadota bacterium
CGAAGCCCGTCCGCCGGGAACCTTCGCCATTTTTCCACCCTCCGCCTGGCGCGGGCGCGTGGAATTGCGCGTCAACCCGGCGCCCCCTCCCCGCGCCGTTCGACGCCTGCCGCGCTTCTAGCGGATGTGCGCACTTTGGCAAAGGGCGCTCAGGCGTTCCCCCGCCCCATCGCCAGCGCGCCGATGGCGTCGGCGGTGGCGGCGGCAAGCGTCCAGCCCAGATGGCCGTGGCCGGTGTTGTAGAACACGCGCGGATTCTTGCCGCGCCCTACGCGCGGCAGCATGTTGGGCATCATCGGCCTTAAGCCCGTCCACGGAACCGACTGGCGCGTCGAAATGCCGGGGAAATGCGCGCGGCACCAATTGATGAGCGGATCGATGCGCTCGGCGCGGATGTCGCGGTTGTAGCCGTTGAACTCGGCCGTGCCCGCGATGCGCAGCCGGTTGGGTCCAAGCCTTGCGCTGACGATCTTAGAACTTTCGTCGAGCAGGCTTACCCAGGGCGCCAAAGCCTCGCTGGCCGGCGGCAGCGTGATGGTGATGGAATAGCCCTTGACGGGATAGATGTTGACGCGGTCGCCGAGCATCCGCGCCAGCCCCCGCGACATGACGCCGCCGCACACGACGATGCGGTCAAACAGATGCACCTCGGTCGGCGGGGCGATCTTTTCCAGGCTCGGCTCCGTCGATTGGCTGATGACGGTGACGCCATTGTCGCTCGCCGTCACCGACAAAACCTCGTCGGAGAGCCGCATTTCGACGCCGAGCCGCTCGCAGGCGCGGGCGAGGCCGAGGGTGAATTTGTGGATGTCGCCGGTGAAATCGCTCGGCGTGAAATAGCCGCCGTAATAGCTTCCCTTCAGCGCCGGCTCCAGCGCCCGCATCTCCTGCGGCGTCACCGGCCTGCGCTCCAACCCGCCTTTGGCGAGCAGCTTGGAGACCTCGGCCGCCGCCTCGAAATCGTGCTTCTTTTCGTAGAAATGCAGGATGCCGCGATCCTCGCGGTCGAAGTCGATGTTCTCCGCCGCCGCGATCTCGGCGAGGCGCGCGCGCGCCTCCAAGGCCAGGCGCACAGTCGTCACGGTGTTGTTCTCGTAACCCGGGATATTGCCGACGAACGCCAGCATCCAGGAAATTTTGTGCCAGGTCGGCGTCGGATTGACGAGCAGCGGCGCGCCGGGAGTCGTCATCCATTTGACGCCCTTCCAGACCGTGCCCCAGGAGTTCCACACCTCGGCGTTGCAAGCCGAAATCTGGCCGCCATTCGCGAACGAGGTCTCCATCGCCGCATAGGGGTGGCGATCGAAGATCGTCACCCTGGCGCCGCGCTTGACCAGATTGTAGGCGGTGGTGATCCCGGCGATGCCGGCGCCGACCACGGCGATGCGCGGCGCATCCGTTGCTGACAAAACCTAGCTCCCCGTGCAAAGGCCAACTTTCTCTCACGCGCCCACGCAATTGTCACGCCGCCGGCAAAGGCGGCTTGCCGAGGATCAAGTCGGCCCCCTTTTCCGCCACCATGATCGTCGGCGCGTTGGTGTTGCAGGAGGGCACGAAGGGCATCACCGAGGCGTCGACGACGCGCAGACCCTCGATGCCGCGCAGGCGCAGGTCCGGCGTCGTCACCGTTCCCATCGCGCAAGTGCCGACGGGGTGATGATCGGTCTTGGCGGAGCGAAAGGCGTATTGAGCGAGATCCTCGTCGGAGGTCAGCCCGTCGCCGGGCAACCGCTCGGCGAGGATGAAGGGCTTCAACGCCGGTTGGCGCAGGATCTCGCGCGCCAGCCGCAGGCCTTTTATCGCGCACGCGCGGTCATAGGGGTCGGCCCAGTAATTGGGGTCGATCAGCGGCGCGGCCTTGGGGTCGGCGCTGGCGAGCCGCACCGTGCCGCGCGAACGCGGCCGCAGGAAGGCGGAATTCAGCGTGACGCCGGGGTTCTTCATTTGCGCGACGCCGGCCTCGATGCCGGAGCCGAGGCCGAGATGGAACTGGATGTCGGGCGAACGCGCCTGTTTGTCGGCGTACCAGAAGCCGCCCGTCTCAAACAAAGTTGACGCCACCGGCCCAGTCTTGAACAAGAGATATTGCAGGCCGGCCCAGACGGTGCGATGCGGCTGCGCGATGCGGTCATAGGTATGGTCGCCCGTGCATTCGCAGATGGCGTAGAGATCGAGGTGATCCTGCAAGTTGCTCCCCACTCCGGGCAGATCATGCACGACCGCGACGCCGGCCTTGCGCATTTCGTTGGCGGGGCCAATCCCTGAGAGTTGCAGCAGGCGCGGCGAGCCGATGGCGCCGCAGCAAACAATCACCTCGCGCTCGGCGCGGATGCGCTCGATTCCCGAAGCGCCGGCGACATGGACCCCGACGGCCCGGCCGGCTTCGATCTCGATTCTCAGCGTCTGCGCATCGAGCCGCACGGTCAGGTTGGGCCGACCCATCGCTGGCTTGAGGAAGGCGCTCGCCGCCGACGACCGCTCGGCGTTGCGGGTCGAGAGCTGATAATGCCCCATGCCCTCCTGCACGGCGCCGTTGAAATCGAAGTTGAACGGGATGCCCGCCTCTTGCGCGGCGCGGATGAAAGCGTGGCTGATCGGCGGCGGGTTGACGGGATAGGAGACGCCGAGCGGGCCGCCATAGCTGTGATAAGCGTCAACCAGCCACTGGTTGTCCTCGCTGCGCTTGAAATAGGGCAGCACCTCCTTGTAGCTCCAGCCCTCGGTCTCCCAGGAATCATAGTCCTTGGCGTTGCCCCGCGTATAAAGCTGGGCGTTGATCGAGGAGCCGCCGCCGATCACTTTGGCCTGCGTGTACCAGATGACGCGGCCGCCGAGATGTTGCTGCGGCACGGTGCTCCAGCCCCAGCTCGCAACGCCCTTGGTCATCTTGGCGAAGCCGGCCGGCATACGAAACAACAGGCTATCGGCACCGCCGCCGGCCTCCAGCAGCAGCACCTTGAGGGACGGATCTTCGCTGAGCCGGCTCGCCAGCACCGAGCCCGCCGAGCCGCCGCCAACGACGACGTAATCGTAGGTCATCAGGCCCTCCCGGCGAGATCGTTGCGGGCGATGTGGTCGGCGACGCGCAGCGCCTGCGCGGCGACGGTGAGCGAGGGATTGACGGCGGCCGAAGTTGGCAGCAATGAGGCATCGACGACGAACAGATTGGGGTGGTCCCAGGCGCGGCAATAGGGATCGAGCGGCGCGGTCGCGGGATCGCGCCCGATGCGCACCGTGCCGCATTGATGCGAGGGCGTGCGGCGGTCGAATGGCTTCGACAGTACGATGGGATATCCCGCCGCCTTCAATCGCTCCTTCAGCGCGGCGACGAGGGCTAGATGCGTCTCCCAATTGCTGCGCTTCCAATCGAGGCGGATGCGCGCGCCGTCGAGGGTGACGCGGCTCTCAGGATTGGGCAAATCCTCGCTCATCGCATACCAATCGACGGCGCGGCGGCTCAAGAGATGCAGCGCCCATTCCGGCGCCATCTTCAAGTCGGATTTGAGGATCGCTCCGGTGACGCGGCCGAGCAACTGGATGTTGCCGAGCGGCGGCCCGCCCTTGCCGTCGTCGAGATAGAAATCGTTGATGCCCAGCGTCTTCTGATAGACGGAATCGTTGACCGTGCGCGGATCGACCGCGATCACAGGCGATGAATTGTGATTCATAAAATGGCGACCGACCATATCGCTGCGATTGGCGAGGCCGCCCTCGGCCGAGCGCAGCAGCAGCGCCGCCGAGTTGACCGCGCCGGCCGCCAGCACGACAAGCCCGGCTTCAAACACCACGCGCTCGCCGTTAACGACAGCCTGCGCCCCCGTAATCCGACGCCCGCCCGCATCAACCAACAATCGCTCGACGCGCGCGCCGGTGCGCAGCCTCACGTTGGAATGCGTGAGCGCGCTGGCGAGCGCGCAGGTCTCGGCGTCCATCTTGCCGTGATCGACATTCGGGAACGCATCCCAGCCCGTCGGCGCGCGCCGCAACCAGCGCGAAATATCGACGCCGAGCGGCAGCGGGAACGGATGCAGGCCGACGCGCGCCATGCGCTCGCGCGCGGCGGCGATGGCGGGTTCGTCCGGCACGGGCGGGAACGGATAGGGCGCATCGTGCGGCGGCTCGGTCGCGTCGAAACCTAGAGCGCCGCGCACCTGATAGAGCCGCTCGGCCTTGCCGTACCAGGGCGCAAGCTCCTCATAAGGAAACGGCCAGCCCGGCGTCGTGCCCCCGCGATGCGCGATCGGCTGGAAATCCTGCGCGCGATAGCGGATCAGCACCGCGCCAAAGAGCTTCGAGGCGCCGCCGACATAGTAATAAGCGCCAGGGTTGAACGGCGTTCCCGCGCCATCGAGCCATTCCTCCTGCGGACGAAATTCGCCGCGCTGGAAGATGGCGCGCGCGTCGCGCACGGCGGGGCTGTCCACCAAACGCTCGCCGCGCTCCAGGATGAGGATTTTGGCGCCCGTGGGCGCAAGCCCGGCGGCGAGCGTCGCGCCGCCGACGCCCGATCCTATGACGAGCACATCCGCCCGTTCCGGCATGGAATTGTCCTGATTGGATGTTCAGATACGCCGCGTCGTCTGCGGATCAAACAACAACGCCTTGTCGAGATTCAAGGCGAAGGGATAGGTCTGGCCAACGCGCACTTGTGTATCGGCGCGCATCCGCGCCGTCATCTCGCGCCCGGCGACACGGATGACGACAAACGTATCGGCTCCGGCAGGCTCGACGATCTCAACCGGCGCCTCGAAGCGCACAACGGATTTGGCGTTGCGGTCGAGGCTGTCGCTGTCGTTGACGGCCTCGGGGCGGATGCCGAAAATCACCTTGGCGCCCTCGCGCAAACCGTTGGCGTCCGCGCTCGCCGGCGCGGGCGCGAGGATGGGCGCCTGATCCCTGCGTTCCAGCCGCACGCAGGCCTGGCCGTCCGCGCGCTCGATGGCGCCCTCCAACAGGTTCATCGCCGGCGAGCCCATGAAATCGGCGACGAACAGATTGTTGGGCCGGTTGTAGATCTCGGCCGGCGTCCCCACCTGCTGCAACTCGCCGTCCTTCAGCACCGCGATCTTGGTCGCCAGCGTCATCGCCTCGATCTGGTCATGCGTTACATAGACGATGGTGGCGCCGGTTGTCTGATGCAGCCGCTTGATCTCGATGCGCATATCGACGCGCAACTTGGCGTCGAGGTTGGAGAGCGGCTCGTCGAACAGGAAGATGCTCGGCTGGCGCACCAGCGCCCGGCCCATCGCCACGCGCTGGCGCTGGCCGCCGGAAAGCTGGCCCGGCCGGCGCTTCAACAAATGCTCGATCTGCAAGGTTTTCGCCACCGCCGCCACCGCCTTGTCGCGCTCGGGCTTGGGCACCTTGCGCATTTCCATGCCGAAGGCGATGTTCTCGCCCACCGACATGTTGGGGTAAAGCGCATAGGATTGAAACACCATCGCGATATCGCGCTGCGAGGGATGCAGATCGTTGACGACGCGCTCGCCGATGCGGATCTCGCCCGCCGAGACCGATTCGAGCCCCGCGATGGTGTTGAGCAAGGTCGATTTGCCGCAGCCCGAGGGGCCGACGAGCACCAGAAAGCCGCCCTTCTCCAACGAAATGTCGATGCCCTTGAGAATCTCCAGGGCGCCGAAGCGCTTGCGCAAGCCGCTGATTTCCAGAGTGGCCATCAGTTCATCCTTTCACGGCGCCGGCCATCAGGCCGCGCACGAAATAACGTCCGGCGACGATATAGACGAACAACGTCGGCCCCGCGGCGATGATCGCGGCGGCCATGTTGACGTTATATTCGGTGACGCCGGTTGAGGTGTTGACGATGTTGTAGAGCGCCACCGTCAACGGGCTCGACGCGCCGGCTGCGAAGGTCGCGCCAAACAGGAAGTCGTTCCAGATGTTGGTGAACTGATAGATGACCGTCACAATGATGATCGGTCCGGAGTTGGGCAGCAGGATGCGCCGGAAAATCTGGAAGAAGCCGGCCCCGTCGATCATCGCCGCCTTGACGAGTTCGTCGGGAAACGCCTCGTAATAGTTGCGGAAGAACAGAGTCGTGAAGCCGAGGCCGTAAACCGTGTGCACCAGCACCAGATTGACCGTCGGATTGCCGAAGCCGAGCGACACGCCAAGGGAATCGTCGAGCGACCTACCGAACTCGCCGAACTTGCCCAGAATCGTCGCCATCGGGATCAGCACCGATTGGAACGGGATGAAACAGGCAAACAGCATCATCCCGAACAGCAGCTTGTGGCCGGGGAAGCGCCATTTGGTCAGCACATAGCCGTTAAGCGCGCCGAGCCCGGTCGAGATGACGACCGCCGGAACCACCATCTTAATCGAGTTCCAGAAGAATATCTTCAGCCCCGAGCAGGTCAGGCCGACGCAGGCCGTCCCCCAGGCTTTCGCCCAGGGCTCGAAGGTCCAATCGCGCGGCGGATAGAACATATTGCCGCCGGTCACTTCGTCGAGCGGCTTCAGCGACGTCATCACCATGACGACCAGCGGCAGCAGATAGACGAGGGCGAACAGCGCCAGCAGCCCATAAATGACAACGCGCGTCGCCGGCGATTGGCGCGCCGGCTCGCGAACCGGCGGCGAGATGATGAGATCGGCGGCGCTCATCGGGCCTTCTCCCGCAGTTCGGAATAAAGATAGGGCACCATGATCGCGGCGATGG
>JAJYDD010000228.1 GCA_021777795.1 Pseudomonadota bacterium
CGGCAGGGGCCGCTGGCGACCTCGCTTTCCGCCTTCGCGCGCTACCAGCGCGAGGAGGCCGAGACCTGGGAGCATATGGCGCTGACGCGCGCCCGGGTGGCGGCCGGGGACGCCGCGCTGGCGCGCGACATCGAGGCGGTGGCGCGCGAGGTGCTGAGCCGCGCGCGGGATCACGCGGCGCTCGCCCGCGACATCGCCGACATGCGGACGCTCATCGCGCGCGAGAAGGGCGACAAGGGCGCCTTCGATCTCAAACTCGCGCCGGGCGGCCTCATCGACATCGAGTTTCTCGCCCAATATCTCATCCTCGCTAACGCGGCGGGGCGTCCCGATTTGCTGCGGCCGGAGACGCGCGCGGCGCTGGCGCAGGCGACGCGAGCCGGCCTGCTTTCCGCCGACGACGGCGCGGCGCTCGCGGACGCGCATCGGCTGATGACGGCGGTGACGCAGGTTCTGCGGCTGACGCTGCCCGACGAGGCCGCGCCGCAGGACGCCGCGGCGGGGGTCAAGCGGCGCATCGCGGCGGCGGCCGGCGCGCCGGATTTCGCCCGGCTCACGGCGGAACTGGCCCATGCGCGCGGGCGCGTGCGGGCGATTTTCACGCGCCTCCTGCGCCGGGATGACAGGGCGAAGGGGAGCCGCTAAGCCGGCGCCGGGGTGAGCGCCAATGACTTATGTCGATAAGATTCTCGAACCCGGCGAAACGGTGCGCTATCGCACGACCTTGAGCTGGACGGTCTACGCCAACGGGATCTGTATCGGCCTGGCGGCGCTGATCGCGGCCTATGGCGGGGTCAAGCTCGCCGTTCCGTCGTTCCAACTGCTCGCGGCGGCGCTGGCGTTGATCGCGCTGGTCGCGCTCGCCTTCGCGCATCTCAAGCGCGCCAGCACCGAGATCGCCGTCACCGACCGGCGCATCATCTTCAAGCGCGGGCTGATCCGGCGCCACACCGTCGAGATGAACATGCAGAAAGTCGAGAGCGTCGATGTCGATCAGACGCTGCTCGGGCGGCTGTTCGACTACGGCGACGTGACCGTGCGCGGCGTCGGCTCCAGCTTCGAGCGGCTCGATTTCATCGACGCGCCGCTGAAGTTGCGCAGCACCGTCACCGCCGGATGATCGCGACCCTGCGGGTGTTGGCGCGCCCCGGCCGAGCGCGGGGCTGGCTTATCGCGGGACCATTGCGCATCCCCTGCGCGCTGGGGCCGGTAGGCGTCGTGCGCGACAAGCGTGAGGGCGACGGCGGCACGCCAGCCGGGCGCTTCCGCTTGCTGTGGGGCTATTTCCGGCCCGATCGGCCGCGTCCGGCGGCGGGCGGTGTGCCGCTGCGGCCGCTGCGGCGCGATTCCGGCTGGTGCGAGGATCCGGCCAGCCGCAATTACAACCGCCCCGTGCGCGCGCCGTCGCGGGACGCCACCGACCGCATGTGGCGCGAGGACGGGCTCTACGATCTCGTCTTCGTGCTCGATCAGAATTTCAAGCGACGGGCCAAGGGCAGGGGCAGCGCGGTGTTTTTCCACCACGCCCGGCCCGGTCTTTCGCCGACCGCCGGTTGCGTCGCGATTTCGCCCGCCGCCATGCGGCGATTGGCGCCGAGCCTGTCGTGTCGCACGGTTCTCGTGGTGGAATGAAAAAACCGCCCCCGAAGGGGCGGCTCAAGTCGCGCAGCGCGGGGAGGAGACGCGCTACGGATGGGCTACGGCTGGCCGGAACCATCCTTCACAGAGCGCGCGACGGCGCGATCGGTTCCGGGCTTGCCGAATATTCGCGGCCTGTCAGACGGCGACCTTGAAGGTCTTGGCGACATGCGCCTTGAACGGCGCGACCGCGGAATCGGCGACCTTGCGGGCGAGTTCGGCCAGTTCCTTGCTGCGCGAAGACGCATCCTCGAACCGCTTGCGGGCGAATTCGGTCTGCAAGGTCACCAGCTCCGACACCGACTTGGCGGCGGCGAGCGACTTGAAAAGCTCGAAATTGGCGTCGGCGTCGGACTTGATCGCCTCGATGGTCTTGACGTTGAAAGCGATCACGCCCTCGCGCGCCGCGCCATAGCTTGCCTCGACGGCGGCCGAGGTCTCCTCGGCGACGGACTTGGCCTGCGCGAAGCGGGCGCGGCTGTCTACGATGCTCTTCTCGACGAGGGCGCGAACGTTCCCGCCGACTTCCTTGGCCGCCGCCATCGGCGCCTCGAACGCCTTGGCCGTCTCGGCCTGCACGGTCTCTTGCACGGTCTCTTGCGTCACGGGCGCCGAGGTTTCCGGCAGGAGCGCGTGGGGCTCATCGTGCAGGAGCGAGGCGGGGGCGGCTTTCTTCGGGGAGGTGGCCATGTCTTGTTGTCCTTTTGAATGAAATGGGGAGGCGTCGCGGAAAATTACTCGGACTTCGGCGTCGCGCTGGTCTGGATGATCGCGCCGATCTCCTTGGCCTGGGCCTGGAGGCTGGCGAGCTGCGACTTGAGGAACTCGCTCTGCAACGCGAAGGCTTCCTGCGGGTCCTTGGCCTGGACGAGCTTGTGGGCGAGGTCGAAGGCGGCGTTGACGTTCTGCTCGGCGTATCCGAGCGTCTTGGAGCTTACCGACTTGGCGTTGGCGCGCATGTTGGCGCCGGCGGAGTCGACGGCGTCGGCGGTTTTCTGAGCGACGCTGACGAAGCCCTCGAAAGCCTTGCGCGCCTGCTCGACGCTCTTCTGAGCGAATTCGCGCATATCGACGGGGACTTCGAATTGGGGATTGGTGCTCATGGGATGCCTCGTTTCCTTAGGGGTCTCGTTTGGGCGATTTACGCTCCGAGTTTGGGCGGTTTACGCTCTAACTTGCACAATCATATAGCACTGCTATTGTTGCATTGCAACATGGACTTTTGCACCGCACCAACGATTTTAACCTTAACCCTTCCTTCCTGTGCGTTCGGGCGACGGGAAAGCGCGCAAACGCATTAAGAGTTTGCTAAGCTTACCGGGTTGCGGTCGCCGCGCGGGGGGCGGCGGAAGGGCGAATCACGCGCAATGCTTGACGAGGAATCATGGAGTTAGGCTCCGCCGACGCTGGGACCCTGTGGAGGGCTCGCCTCGCGGGGGCCCCGTTCGCCGCCGCGATGGCCAAGGGGGCGCCGCTGTTCGTCGCCTGCGGCGATCCGCCGCAGGTCGTCTTCGCCACGCCGACGGCGCTTGCCGCCTTTGGAGCGGCCGACGCGCGCGCGCTCGAAGCTTCGCTGTTCGCCTCGGGCAGTCCGAGCGGGCGGCGGCTGCGCCGCCTGGCGGCGCAGACGCCGGCGGACGCGCCGCCGCGTCTGGAGATGCTGCGCGTATTCATCGCCCGCAAATCCGTCAACCGCTCCTGGCTCTGCGCCCGCCTGACGCGCGACGGCGTGACGTTTTTCGTCGCCGCCGACGTCGCCGCGCCCGCCGAAGAGGCGCCGGCGCCGGTTCCCGACGCGGCGCCCGCCCCCTTGCCGGAAACGTCGCTGCGCTTCGTCTGGCGTCTGGACAGCGAGGGTCGGTTCGGCGCGCCCGACGCCGCCCTCGTCGGGGCGCTGGGCGGCGAAGCGCCGCGCCAGGGCGAGACCCTGGCGGCGCTTTGCGCCCGGCTCGGGCTCGGCGCCGGCTGGAACGAAAGCGTCGCGACCCGGCGCACGTTCTCGCGCCTGCGTGTTGTGTGGCCTGCGCCCGACGGGCAGGGCCGCGTGGCTTGGCTTTCCGGCGCGCCGCAATTCGGCGCCGGGCGCGCCTATCAGGGCTTTGCCGGCTTCGGCCGGCTGAGCGAGGAGCGCGCCGCCGTGACCCAGCCGCCCGCTGCCGAGCCGCCCAAAGCCGAAGCGCCCGCGCCAAAACCGCCAGCGCCCGAGTCTCCCCCTGTGTCTGAGACTCCGACTCGCCCGCGCCCGCCCGGCGATGCGGCGGCGCTGCTTGGCCTGTTGCAGCGCCAGCATCCGAGCCTGGGGCCGATTCCCTCGATTCCCGGCGCCGCTGATGCGCCCGCGCTCGCCATTATTTCCGCCCTGGCGGCGCTGTTGCAGCCGAAATCGCCCGGCGGCGCCGCCAAGCCCCCGCCCAAGCCCGAGGGTCGGCCTCCGCCCAAGCCCGCGCCGTCGAGCGGGGCGGAGATCGTGGTGTTGCGCCCGCACACAAACGCCGCCGCGCAGGAGGCGCTCGCCGCCCGCGACGGCGATAACGTCGCGTTGACGTCGCAGGAGCGCGACGCCTTCAAGGAGATCGCCCGCGCGCTGGGCGCCAATGTGCGCTCCGGCCGGCATAACGCCGACGCGCCGTCGGAACCGCCGGCTCAGCCCGCAGCGCCGCCGGCCGAGGACGATCTCGCCGCCCTGCTCGACATCCTGCCGATCGCCGTGCTGGTGCTGCGCGACGGCGCGGCGGTCTACGCCAACCGGACGTTGCTCGATCTCGTTGGTTTCGAGGATTTTGCGGATTTTCGCGCCCGGGACGGGATGAAGACGATTTTTCGCGGCCGCGATCCCGAGGCGCTCGCGCCCGGCGGCGTCGTCGCCGGGATTCCGATCATCGGCGCCGGCGAGCGAGTCCTCGCTGTCGATGCGCAGGTTCGGGCGGCGACCTGGGGCGGCGCGCCGGCCGCGCTGGTGGCGATGCGGCGTTCGCACGCGGCCGAACATCAGGAGGAACTGCGCGCGATCGAACGCGAGACCGCGGTGCACGCCGCGCGCGCGCGCGATTTCGCCGCCGCGCTGGATGCGGCGCGTGATGGCATGGTGCGGCTCGACCGCAACGGGCGCATTCTGGGCATGAACGGCGGCGCGGAGAGGTTGTTCGGCTACGATCAGCGCGAGGCGGCCGGCGAAAGCTTCCTCACCTTGCTGGCGCCGGCCTCGCAGGCTGAGGCCGCAGCGACCCTCGAACGGCTCGCGCGCGGCGAAGCGGGCCCCGTCGAGCCGATGGAGGCGCAAGCGCGCAACCGCGAGGGGCGGCTGTTCCCGGCCCGCATCGACCTTGGCCGCCTCGCCCATCAGCCGCAGCCCGAATTCTTCCTGCTGCTCACCGATCGCAGCGAGGCCGAGGCCGCCTCGAACGAAGCGCGCGCCGCGCTCGATGCGGCCAAGCGCGAGAGCGAGGCCAAGACCGAGCTGTTGTCGCGCGTCAGCCACGAGATGCGCACGCCGCTGCACGCCGTTCTCGGCTTCGCCGAGGTGATCCTGGAGGAGCGTTTCGGCCCCATCGGCAACGAGCGCTACCGCGATTACATCCGCGACATCCACGCCTCCGGCCGTCATGTGCTGTCGCTGGCCAACGATCTGTTGGACCTCGCCAAGATCGAGCTTGGCAAGATCGAGTTGCAATTCGCACCGATCGACGTCAACGCGGCGGTGCGCGAATGCGTGACGTTGATGCAGCCGCAGGCGGCGCGCGAGCGCGTCATCATGCGGCTGTCGCTGTTCGACCGGCTGCCGAACGTGATGGCCGACGAGCGTTCGCTGCGCCAGATCCTGCTCAACCTCATGGCCAACGCGGTCAAGTATAACGAGCCCGGCGGGCAGGTGATCGTCTCGACCGCGCTCGACGATTCCGGCAGCGTGATCTTGAGGGTGCGCGACACCGGCGTCGGCATGAACGAGAGCGAACTGGCCGTGGCCTTGGAGCCGTTCCGCCGCGTGCCGGGCGCCCGGGCGGTCGAGGGGACCGGCCTAGGCCTGCCGCTGGCCAAGGCGCTGGTCGAGGCCAACCACGCCGATTTCTCGATCAAGAGCCGCAAGGACCAGGGCACCCTGGTCGAGATCGCCTTCCCGGTGCGCCGCGCGGCGCAATAGGCGTCAGGCCTCGGCGTCCCCGGCCGGCTCTTCGGCCTGCGGCGCGGCGACAGGACGGATCGTCACCTGGAGCCCGCGCAGCCGCGCGTCGGAAGGGGCGACGCAATCCGCGCCGCCGCGCGCATCCACGGCGACGCCGCCGACGAATAGGCCGCGCGTCTGCACCTCGAATTGCTGGCGCAGCGGCTCCATGAGCCGGGCGGAAAAGCCGGTGATCGGCAGGCTCTGTCCGCGCGTGCCGGCGAAGACGCCTTCGCCGACCCATTCGCCCCAGGCGCCGTCGGGAAACCGCACGCGATATTCGAGCCCCTGGACTTCCGATTCCAGCGCCAGACCCTGGATCGTGTAGGTGTCGGCGCCCTCGTCGACGTAACCGGCAGGTCCGAAAATGTCGCCGCGCATGCCCACGTGGGCGTTGATGACGACGCGCGGACCGTCTTCCGGCCGCGGCGCCAGCGGCGGCCCAAGGCTCACGCGCCAGTCGGTCTGCGCCATGCGCTTGCGCAGGACGCAGGCGCGACGGTGGAAGGTCATGAACTCGATGGCGCGGCCATAGGTGCGCAAAAATGGATCTTCGAGGCTCTCCAACTCGATGAGGTCGTCGGCGACGAACACGTCCATCCAGCGCTTGAGGAACTCCGTGCAGGATTCGGACGCGACGCCACGGTATTTCGCCTGCATGACGCCGTAGTTCGTCTGCAAGTCCTCCGCGACATAGTGGCCGCCGTTGCGCAGGAACGGGAATAGCGAACGCAAGGACGTGATCTGGTGTTCCCACATATGCGAGCCGTCCTCGATGATGGTAATTGCTCAGGGGGTGTGACGGTTGCGGCGAATTGACTCACCGGGTTTTTAGGGTCTGGTGCGCGGGCGACGAATCTGAATCTCTGGGTTCCATG
>JAJYDD010000229.1 GCA_021777795.1 Pseudomonadota bacterium
CGAACGCTGCGCGTTCGCAGCGGGAAGGCCGAGACGACGCGGCGGCTGTTTTTGTTGGCGTGGGCGAGCGCGTTGCGCATGAAATGGACGCGGCAGCGCTGCCAAGACGCGCCGAGCACTTTGACCAACGCCTTCTTCAGCCCCTCATGGGCGTCGGACGGACGAATGCTGCGCATTCGCCGTGAGATGACCAGCTTGACGCCGCGCAGGCCACGCCGCGCCAGCTTGCGCAGGAACTCGCTCCAGAAGGTCTCCGCCTCCGAGGGGCAGATGTCGAGGCCGAGCACCTCGCGGCGCCCGTCGCTGTTGACGCCGATGGCGATGACGACGGCGATGGAGACGATGCGTCCGGCTTGCCGAACCTTCACGTAGGTGGCGTCGAGCCAGACATAGGGCCAGTCGCCTTCAATAGGGCGCCCGAGGAAGGGTTTGACCTTTTCGTCGATCTCCTCGCACAGCCGGCTGACCTGGCTCTTGGAAATGCGGTCCATGCCCATAGCGCGAACGAGATCGTCCACGGATCGGGTCGAGACGCCCTGGACATAAGCCTCCTGCCGACCGCCGCGATGGCCTTTTCCGCCAGCCGGCGCGGCTCCAGAAAGCCGGGCAAGTAGCTGCCTTTGCGCAGTTTGGGGATGCGCAATTCCACCGTCCCGGCTCGCGTCTGCCAGTCGCGGTCGCGGTAGCCGTTGCGCTGGACGATCCGCTCGGGCGAATGCTCGCCGTGAGCGGCTCCGGTGAGGCTTCCCACTTCCAGCTCCATCAGGCGCTGGGCGGCGAAGCCAATCATGTGGCGCAGGAAATCGGCGTCGGGGGTCTTCTCGAACAGAGCCTGAAGGGCCATTCTCTCGTCGGTCATCGTCGTATTCTTGGTTGCGTTGTAGTTTCGCAGCCCGACAATACCGGGGAACGACGATGGCCGCTCGCGCCGGGGCTGCGCTTCGCCTACGGCCTCCGGCCTCCGGCTTCGCGCAGCCCCGGCGCGAAAATTACACCACGTCTTGGGACACGATCGTTTCTTCCAGCCCTAATTCGTCAGCCATCCAGCGCGCGACCTTGCCGCTTGTCCACCGTCCGCCGTCGGGCGGCGGCTCGTCGAGCCGCAAGCGCAACCGCACCAGCAACTCCGGCCTCAAAATCCTCGCTCGGGCGCTTATCTTTGCGCAGATCGCCCAGCGCCGCAGGGCCGATGGCGTTGTAGCGTTCGAGAAGCTGCTCAATCCAACGCTGACCGAACGAGGCGCCTTGCGCCGCCTAGCTCGTCGAATGGCCTTTCGTCAGGAGAAGGATCGCCTGAAAATGCCGTGACGACGTCACGTCCTTGCAAGCCTTATAACCCTCTTCCAACTCCGCAACGCTGAGATGCTCTGCGACTACGGCCATGTCCGCCTCCTGCGAATCGTGGCCGTCCTCTCTATCACCCGCCCAGCGCCTCAGGAATCCGCCCGAGTCTTTCACTCGTAAACCGCGTGACCCGTCGCGCAGGGATCCCGCGCCATCCTGGACAACGACTGCGCGTGCCGCAGAACTTCGCTCGCCTCCAAGGGGCCGCCGTGGCCCATGTAGAAGCGCTTGGCGCCGCCCTGCAACATGCGGTTCAACTCGCGGGCGACGGCCTGCGGGTCGTCCTCGAAGGGAGGGCGGATAGCGTGTCCGGTGAAAGCGATTCCGCCGATCAAAATCCCGGAAGCGACCAAATCGCCGACGAGCGCGTCTTGTGAGGACAGTTCGACCGCTATCGAACCGGGCGTATGGCCAGCCGTATGACGAACCAGCCCGTCGACGCCGAAATCCTGAAGGCTCAGGGCGTCGCCATTCTTCATCATGATGTCCGGCGTGAATCCTTCGTAAGGCTGGTGCGGAAAGGGCGTCATGAAAAAGAGCCTGCCCACTCGGCCTGTCGGGCAAAACGTCATCGGCGCCTTTCGACTGAAGAAATCCGCGTCGGCGCTATGGGCCAGGATGGGGGCGCCCGAGAGCTGACGCAGACGCGCCGCGCTGCCCGCGTGATCAGTGTGGGCGTGCGTAACCACGATCAGCTTTATGTCCCGAAGCGTCAGTCCGAGCCGGGCGAGCGCCCGCGCAATCTTGCGTTCGGAACCAGGTATGCCGGCATCGACGAGGATGGCGCCCGCCTCGCTTCTGATGAGGTGGGCGTTGACGGTCTTGAACGGCAGAATGGGAATGCGAATGATTTCGGTGGTGGGCATGGCGGCTTCCCTGGTGACGTTTGCGCTGAGCGGTCAGACGTAGCGTTCTCCTGGGCAGGCGCCGCCAGACCCAACTGGACAACGGTTGCCGTCTGGAGTTTCTCTGGTTGTTTGATTAGGACGCGCCCTCTGTCGATATCGCAAAGGCTCGCAGGAAATTTGCGACTTCCTTCGGCGCCTCGAAAGGCAAGAGGTGGCCGACGCGGGCAAGCACGTGGAGTCGGGCCTGAGGAATCCGCGCCAGCAGTTCGCGTCGTAGGGTGTTCGGCGGATCGACGCGATCCCCGTCGCCCGATATGACGATGGTTGGCGCCTTTATTTTCGCCATAGCGGCGGTGATGTCCTCCTGACTGGCGGACATCGGCCACGCCAGCTTGGCTGCTGACGCCCCGGCCATGCTGTCCGCGATGACGATTTCGAGATCCTCGGGATCGAGGCCGTTCGGCGCCAGAACCTGCTGCACCGTCGCCAGGATGCTGTCTCGCGACTCATAGGCGTTCACCATGCCCTCGCGAGCGTCTAGCGGCAGATTCAGCGGGCTGGGCGGCGACGGCGCGACCAGCGCCAGCCCCATCAGACCGCGCGGCTGTCGTGACGCGATCAGTTGCGACACCTTGCCGCCCATCGAATGACCGATGAGAATGTAGCGCTCCAGGTCCAGCGCCTCGATCACCCCCTGTGCGTCGTCGGCCATGTCCGCCAAGGCGTAGCCGCGCGCAGGCGCATCCGACCGGCCCCAGCCGCGTTGATCGATGGCGACGTTGCGAAATTCAGGCGCCAGCGCGTCGATCACGCGCCGCCATGTCCGCGAGGAGCCGCCCCAATAGTGCAGGAAGACGAGCGCCGGCGCGCCCGCTCCCCGCTGCTCCACATGCAGTTTGACGCCATTGGATTCGACGAGCATGACTGCATTCCTTCCGATAAGGCCGGGGCTGAGCTTGGTCGTCGCCGCGCTCGGCGCAGGTTTTCGGCATATCGCGAGCGAGGCGGATCAGCCGGCGGCTTGGAGAATGAAGTTCGCGACGACGCTCGGCTGCGACAACATGGGAACGTGGCTGCTGTCGACATGCGCGACGGTCGCATTCATCCGCGCCGCCATGCGCTCTTGCTCCACCGGCGGGATCGCATAGTCCTGGTCGCCGATGAGATAGAAGGTCGGCCGGCTGCGCCACGCCGCCTGAGTCAGCGCGCCGCCGAGCGCTGCGCCGTTGATCGGACCTTGGGCGGCGTAGGCCGAGATTTTCTCGTCCGTCGTCAGATCTTGCGCGAAGAGGGCAAACACGCCGGTGCGCGTGAGCTTGAGAAAGCCTTCCGCATCGGGCCGCAGTTCGGCGCCAAGCGGCGCGGATTTGAATTGTGAGAACAGAGTTCCCGCGGATTCGCCCGCGTCCGGCGCGAAGGCGTCGACATAGACCAGTCGCGCCACTTTCGGATCGTTGCCCGCCTCGCCGATGACGGCGCCGGCGTAGCTGTGACCAACCAGGACGACGTCCCCTTCCGCCAGCGCTATGGCGCGCCGCGTGGCCGCGACATCGGCCTCGAATCCGCTCAGCGGCAACTGGACGGCTACAACCTTCATCCCCTTTTCAACGAGCAGTGGGATGACCTTGGCCCAGCACGAGCCATCGGCCCAGGCGCCATGCACCAAAATCACATTGGATATCGCGGCCATTTTCGTCTCCATCTCTGCATCGCGGGCTTGTCGGCCGGCGGGTGAGAAGTAGGGCATGGCGCGAGGGGCGGAAATGACATATTTCCGTCTGTTTCTGCCCTATCGGAAACAGTGAAATGCCCAGCCCCAGCGTTTCGCGATCCATCTGGTTCGTGGTGTTCCCCGGCTTTGAATTGCTTGATCTCGGCGGGCCGCTTTGCGCTTTCAATCTGGCTGTCGATTTCCACAAGGCGGCTTATGACGTGCGGGTCGTATCGACGTCGGGCGGTTTGGTTGCCGGCTCCGCTGGCGTCGCCATTGATACGATGGCGCCAACCGTGGCCAACCATCTCGACACGCTGGTGGTTGTCGGCGCCCCGACCCAGGATATCCTTTATGCGCAGACCGAGACCGCGGACCTCGTGCGCGCGATTGCGCCGCGCACCCGTCGCAAGGCGAGCGTTTGCACCGGCGCCTTTCTGCTGGCCGAAGCGGGTTTGCTCAACGGCCGCCGCGCCACGACGCATTGGCGCTATGCGGCCGAGTTGCAGAGGCGCCATCCTTCCATCAAGGTAGACGCCGATCGGATCTTCGTTCGTGAGGACGATGTCTGGACGTCAGCCGGCATCACGGCGGGCATCGATCTCGCGCTGGCGATGATCGAAGAAGATTGCGGAATCGAGGTTTCCAAAGCGATCGCGCGCGATCTCGTCGTCTATCATCGCCGCAGCGGCGGCCAGTCGCAGTTCTCCGTGATGCTGGAATTGGAGCCACGGCCGGGGCGCATCCGCGATGCGCTGACTTACGCTCGCACTCATCTCGACGAACCGCTGTCGGTCGAGCGACTGGCTGATGCGGCAAGGATCAGCCCGCGCCAGTTTGCGCGCCAATTCGCCGCCGAAACCGGCGAGACCCCAGCGCGCGCCGTGGAGCGCCTGCGCTGCGAGGCCGCGCTTCCGCGCATCGAGGGCACGAGCGAGCCGTTCGACCAGATCGCGTTGCAAGTCGGCTTTGGCGACATCGAACGCATGCGCCGGGTATGCCTCAGGATCTACGGGCACTCGCCGCAGGCATTGCGGCGCAGGAGTCTTGCGGCGGGAGCGTGACAACGCCGGCCGCCCCGCACATGGCCTCGTCCGCTGACGCGCCCCGATAAGCAGGACGCTTGCCCTCCCCCCACGCCCCCCCGGGCGCGGTCCCGGTTTGGTTCCACAGTTGTTGCAGAGCCGGGCGACGTCAACTTCGTTGGCCGCGCCCCTGACGCATCGTCGGCGCTGTGGTGGGAAATGCGCCTAACCGAGAGGCGCGGAGGCTGAAGAGCCACGCCTCAGCGCCCGCTTCGGCGACAAATTCGCGCAAGCCGTCGCCCGTTGCGCGCAGGGCCGCGTCGCGGTTCAGCGCAGACAGGCCGAGCAAGGCCGGAATCCCATTGATGGCGGCTTCGGCGATCGTCGGGAACAGGCCCTTGCCCGCAGCCTCCTCCTTGCCGAACTTGTTGACGATCAGGGCGTCGGCGCCGTCGTGCAGCGCCTGCGCGATCCACGCCTCGGCGGTCGCCAGCGCGGCATGGTCGAGCCGGCAGCCGCGGGCATGGGCGCCCCGGTCGGCGGATATCGCCAACGTGCGGCCTGTGGCCAGATCTTCCAGCCGCATGTCGCAGCGGGGCCTGTCGGCGCGCGGCGCGTCGTGCTGGACGACGCCCGCGAGCCGCGCGCCGCGCGAGCGCAGCGCCTGGGCGATCCTGGCGAGCCCGTCGCGGCCGTCGGGCGCGACGTCGTAGCGGAAGAAAGCGAGCGGCAGGGTCTCGCGGTTCTCAATGTCCGCAGTCATCGTCCTTTTCCCCGTGTCGCCGAGCCCAGCTTTGCACGCCGCGCAGGAAGGCGCTTTCGGCATCCTCGCCGCGGTTGAGCGCGGCCATGAGCGACAGCCAATCCTCGCCGCTCGCATGGGCGTCGAAGCGGGCGAGCGCGCCGCGAAAATCGGCGGGGGCCTCTTCGCTGGGCGCGGGGACGGCGGAGATGATGGAGGTTTTCATGGCGCTCATTGCAGTAGCGGGGAGCGGGCGGCGTCGATGGCGACGCCAATGATGTCGGCGCGTCCGGCGAGTACGGCGATGTACTGGGCGGCCGCGCGCCGCGACACCGCCTCGGCCAGATAGGTCGCGATGGGTTCTCGCACCGCCTCGAACGGCAGGTCGGCGCCCGGAATGCGTCGCCCGAGCCGGACGACGTGGACGCCGTGCCGCGTCTCCACCGGCTCTGCGGCGATCTCTCCCGACGCTAGCGCGGCGAGCGCGGCCTCGAAGCTCGGCTCGATCTCGCCACGTGCGATCTGTCCGAGGCGCCCGCCCTCGGCCGCCGACGAGCAGGCGGAAAGTTCCCGCGCCAGGGCGCCGAACCGCTCCGGCGAGTCAGCCAGGGCGCGGATCGCGGCCCTGGCCTGGGCAAGCGCGCGCTCGCGCGCCGCCGCGTCGTCCGCCGCCGCCGCGAACAGGATGTGTTCGGGCTCCCAGAGGTCGGCCGAGCGAAACCGCCGGCGGTTGGCCTCGAAATAGCGGCGGCAGGCCGCCTCATCCGGCTCCGGCGTCGGCGCCTCGCGCGCGATCAGCGCGCCGACGATCGCGTCCTCGTCGGTCTCGCGCCGTCCCCCTTCGTCGGTCCCCGGCGTCGCCTCGACACCGAGGCGTCGCGCCTCGCCCAGTAGCAATTCGCGTATGACGAGGGCGCGCGCGGCGGCGGCGTAAGCCGCGTGCGACGACGCGGCCGGATGGTGCTGCGCCTCGCGTGCGATCGCCTCGCGCGGGATG
>JAJYDD010000230.1 GCA_021777795.1 Pseudomonadota bacterium
CCACGACCGGCATGCCGACGAAATCCGGCTTCGACATCGCCACCATCCGCCCCATGCCGATGTCGTCCGGCGTCACCGTGCCGTCGGTGTCCTGGCCGACGACGATGAAGCCCTTCTCGGCGCGCAGAATGTGCAGCGTGTCGAGCCCATAGACGCAGGCCCCGCGCTTCTCCGCCTCGGCCCAGATCGCCTCGTGGACGGCGAGGCCGTAGTCGCTCGGCACATTGGCCTCGAAGCCCATCTCGCCGGTGAAGCTGACGCGGGCGAGCCGCGTCGGCGCTCCGGCGATGCGCCCCTCGCGCACGCTCATATGCGGGAAAGCGGCGTTGGAGAGATCGATGCCCTCGACGAGGGGGCTGAGAATTTCCCGCGCCAGCGGCCCGTTGATGGCGATGGTCGCCCATTGCTCGGTTATGGAGGTGAAGCGCACCTTCAGGTTGGGCCATTCGGTCTGGAGGTAATCCTCCATGACCGCGAAGACGTGCGCGGCGCCGCCGGTGGTCGTGGTGATGTGGAAGCGGTCGTCCGCCAGCCGCATAACCACGCCATCGTCGTAGATGAAGCCCGTCTCGTTGAGCATCAGCCCGTAGCGGCAGCGCCCGACGCCGAGCTTGGCGAAAGCGTTGATATAGAGCCGGTTGAGGAATTCGGCGGCATCCGGCCCGACTACCTCGATCTTGCCCAGCGTCGAGGCGTCCATGATCCCGGCCTTGGCGCGCGTCGTCAGGCATTCGCGCCGCACCGTCTCGTCTTCCGATTCGCCCGGCAGCGGCACGCGCGAGGCGCGCTTCCACAGGCCCGCTTCCTCCCAGATCGCGTTTTTCGACGCATACCAGGAATGAATCGGCGTCTCGCGCACGGGGTCGAGCATCTCGCGCTTCGACGGGCCGCCGAAAATGCCGAAAGTGACGGGCGTGTAAGGCAGGCGGAAGGTCGTAAGCCCGACCTCGGCGATCTCGCGGCCGAGCGAATCGGCGGCGATGGCGAGGGCGTTCATGTTGGAGGTCTTGCCCTGATCGGTCGCCATGCCGGTCGTGGTGTAACGCTTGATATGTTCGATCGAGCGCATACCCTCGCGCGTCGCCAGCTTGATGTCGCGGGCGGTGACGTCGTTCTGGAAATCGACGAAAGCCTTGGTGAGCTTGTCCTCCGTCAGCGGGGCGACAAGGCCGAGCGTGCCGATGTCGAAGCCGTCTTCGCCCTCGACGCGCGGCGCCTGCGCGCCTTCGGCCCCCGCTTGCGCCGCTTCGGCCAGGGCCGCGGCGAAATCGAAGACGCCAGCGCAGGCGCCGACGCAAACCATGTCCTGCGCCGCATCGCCCGGCACGAAGGTCCGCGTCTCGCCATCGAAACGCAGGCGGCCGCGCGATTGCGAGAACAGATGCACGCTCGGCGTCCAGCCGCCGGTCATGGCGATGAGGTCGCATTCGACGTCGTCCGGCTTGCCGGGCTGTCCATCCGACCAGAGCCGCGCGATCCGCGCATGGGTGACCCTGAGCCCGCCGCGCGAGCCGAGAATCGTCGCGTTGGTCTCCACCGGCAATCCGCGCGCGCGCGCCGCCATGCGCAAGCCCCACGCCGCCTCCTCGCGGCAATCGACGATCTTGACGATCTCGCAACCGGCCTCGGCCAGATCGAGCGCGGCGCGATAGCCGCCGTCGTGGCTGGTGGCGACGACGATGCGCCGGCCGGGCATGACGCCGTAACGCACCGCCAGCGCCCGCGTCGAATCCGCCAGCATGATCCCCGGCCGGTCGTTGTCGGGGAAGACGAGCGGTCGCTCATGCGCGCCGGCCGCCACGATCACCCGCTTGGCCCGCACCTGCCAGAAGCGCGCGCGCGGCAGGTTCGGGTCGGGATAGGCCAGATGGTCGCCGACGCGCTGCTCGGCGGCGAGAAAATTCTGCGCGTAATAGCCGAACACCTGCGTGCGCGGCAGCAGCGTCACGTTGGGCAGCGAGGCCAGTTCGGCCACCACCTCGGCCGCCCAGTCGGCGGCCGGCTTGCCGTCTATGACAATATGCCGATCGGCAAGCAGCGAGCCGCCGAATTCCGCCTGTTCGTCGAACAGGATCACCCGTCCGCCCGCCCGCGCCGCCGCCCGCGCGGCGGTGAGGCCCGCCGGGCCGCCGCCGACGACAGCGACATCGCAATGGCGATGCTCATAGGCGTAATGGTCGGGGTCGGGGTCGGTCGGGGCGACGCCGAGGCCGGCGGCGCGCCGGATCGCCGGCTCGTAGAGATGCTCCCAGGCGCCCTTGGGCCCGATGAAGGTCTTGTAATAGAAGCCGGCGGGCAGGAACGACGACAGCGCGCCATTGACGGCCAGCGCGTCGAACTCCAGCGACGGCCAGGCGTTCTGCGACTTCGCCTTCAGCCCCTCGTAGATTTCGACCTGGGTCGCGCGCAGGTTCGGCGTCAGCCGGCCCTTGCCGGCGTCGACCGTGACCAGCGCGTTCGGCTCCTCGGAGCCCAGCGACAGCACGCCGCGCGGGCGATGATATTTGAAAGAGCGGCCCATCAGATGGACGCCATTGGCGATCAGCGCCGAGGCGAGCGTATCGCCCGCCAGCCCCTGATAGCGCTTGCCGTCGAAAGAAAAGCCGATGACCCGCGACCGGTCCACGCGACCGCCCAGCCCTGTGCGCATCGCGCCCGTCATGTGTATCGCGTCTCCGCTTTGATCCCCTTTCTCTACCCTCGCGCAGAGGCGGCGGGAACCCGCTTTTTGCACCGACGCGCGCGAGAAAAGAGATGCGCCTCGCTGCGCCTCGCTCCGCGGCGGGGATCGGCAATAGAGAGCGACGTTGCGCAAAGCGACGCAGGCTCCCGCATAGATCAGCGTTCGTCGCGCTGGCGTTTCGCAACCAATGTTTAATGACGTTGCGTAATGTACGGCGCCGAGTCCGCCCGCATGTGCATTGGCGTCCTGCCTATCCTGGCGGGTTCGAGGGGGAAAATGCCGGCTTTATCAAGATGGCATTAACTATGGCGTCGGATAACCAGTATAAGTATATATGACAGCGGCGCCTCGTCGCCGGGTTGCGTCGCAAGCCAAGAAACATCGTTGAAATGTGGTCGTCGCGTCGATTGTTCTGGCCTTGAAGGAATGGCCCGGTCTGGGGCAACCCTTCGCTTTTGGAGCAAGCAGACCCAAATGCCGCTGTCTCCCGCAGCCGTTGCCGCCAAACCGCCGACGCCCTCGGCGCGCGGTTCCAGGGGGGCTGACATGACCGCGCCGCTCCCCCAGCTCTCCGAAGCCGAATTCGCGGCGATTCAGTCCCTTCTCATGGGCGCCGAGCGGGGGCGGCGGTTTCTCGCCGAATATGCCAGGCGCCGGCGCGCGGACGACGCCGCCCGCCTGCTCGACGCGATCGATCGCATCGAGGCGCATGCGATGCGCGGCGATGTCGAGCGCGCGCGTCAACGCCTGGAGGCCGAAAAGGCGGCCGATATCGTGCGCCAGCTCGCGGAGGTGCTGAAAGAGCTGCGGCCGCTGGCGGACGCCCGCTTGCGGGCGCGGGCGATGGAGGAGGCCGAGACGCGCCGCGAGACCCCTAAGGCGGGCGGCCTGGAGCGCCGCTTCGCCGGGCTCGTCGCGCTCGACGAGCAGGACATCGCGGGCGGCCTCAAGCTGTTCGGCTGAGCAGGGCGGCCCGCCGCTCGGCGATATGGCCGAGGAACTGGCGCGCGCTCTCCTCCCAAGTGAATTCGAGCGCCCGCCGCCGCGCCGCCACGGGCGATAGCGCTAGCGCGGCCAGACAAGCCTCGCGCAGATCCTCGCTCAACACCCCCGCGTCGCTGTCTCCGATGACGTCGAGCGGCCCCGGCGCCGGAAAGGCCGCCACCGGCAGGCCGCTGGCCAAGGCCTCCAACAGCACGACGCCGAACGTGTCGGTTCGCGAGGGAAAGGCGAAGACGTCGGCGCCGGCGTAAGTCTGCGCCAGCGCCTCGCCGAAACGGGGTCCGAGGAAATGCGCTTTTGGGAAGCGACGGGCGAGCCGTTCGCGCGCCGGCCCGTCGCCGACGAGGGCCAGCGAGCCCGGCAGGTCCAGCGACAGCAGCGCCTCCAGGTTCTTCTCCACCGCGATGCGCCCGACATAGAGGAACACCGGGCGCGGCAGGCCAAGATCGACGCCTGGGCGCGGGCGGAACATCGCGTGATCGACGCCGCGCGTCCACACCCGCACGCTGGCGAAGCCGCGCCGCGTCAGCTCGTCGCGGATCGAGACCGTCGGGGCCAGCACGGCGGCCGAGGGCGCATGGAAACGCCGCAGCACGCCATAGGTCCATTCCTCGGGCACGCCGAGGCGGGCGCGCACATATTCGGGAAAACGGGTGTGAAAGCCGGTGGTGAACAGCCGGCCGCGCTCCAGGCAATGACGGCGCGCCGCCCAGCCTATCGGCCCCTCGGTGACGATATGGACGTGATCGGCGCCCGAGGCGTCGATGCGACGCGCGACCTCGCGCTGGTTCGGGATCGCGACCGGGATTTCGGCGTAGGTCGGCAGCGGAAAGGTCGGGAAGGCCTCCGGCGTCAGGAAGGAGAAGGAAGCGCCGAGGCGGACGGCCGCCGCCGTCATGTTTTCCAGCGTCCGCACGACGCCATTGACTTGCGGGCGCCAGGCGTCGGTCGCCAGCAGGATGCGCATCAGGCCGCTTCGACCGCGCCGATGGGCTCCTCGGCCTCGGCTTCCGGGGCCGCCGTCGCCAGCGGGCGCGACCAGCGCAGCACTTCGAGACGGCCGTCCTGGTGCTCGACGACATAGGAGCAGGATTCGACGAAATCCCCGGTATTGACGTAGGTTATGCCGTCGAGGTCGCGGATCGTGGGGTGGTGGATGTGGCCGCAGATGATCCCATCCACGCCGCGCCGGCGGGCCTCCTCGGCGAGCGCCTCCTCGAAGGCGCCGATGAAATTGACGGCGTTTTTCACTTTCAGCTTCGCCCAGGCCGAGAACGACCAATAGGGGAACCCTAGCTTGCGTCTGACCGCATTGAAATGGGTATTGACGAAGATCGCGAAATCGTAGGCCCAGTCGCCGAGATAGGCGAGCCATTTGGAGTGGCGCACCACCACGTCGAACTCGTCGCCGTGCATGACGAGATAGCGCTTGCCGTCGGCCGCGACATATTTGGCCGTGCGCGCGATCTCGACGCCGCCGAAGGTGAGGCCCGTGAACTGGCGGGCGAATTCGTCGTGGTTGCCGGGCACGAACACCATGCGCGCGCCGCGCCGCACCTTGCGCAGCAGCTTCTGGATGACGTCGTTATGGGATTGCGGCCAGTAGAAGCTCGCCTTCATGCGCCAGCCGTCGATGATGTCGCCGACGAGATAGAAGGCGTCAGCGTCATTATGGCGAAGGAAATCGAGGATGAGATGCGCCTGGCAGCCGCGGGTTCCCAGGTGCATGTCGGATAGGAAAATCGTCCGATAGCGGTGGGCGGCCGACGCTCCAAACTGGATTTCGCGCGGGCGGGGCATCGAAGGGGTTCCGTTCTCAACTGTGTCTTTACTCCTTTGGTCAGATTCTCATGTCGGCCCCATGACGCGCCGCCGGGACGCCGCAATCGCGCTGTACCCTATGGCGGGCTGTGATAGAGAAGCTGGGCGCGGGTTACCGCGCGCCGAATCGCCGCGCCTCTCGCGGCCAGACAAAGCGACCGGACGAATCCTCATGGCGGCGTTGCCGAAATTCGACCTCAACGATCTGAAGCGGCGCATGCAAGGCGCCCATTCCACACTAAAGACAGAACTCAATGGCCTTCGAACGGGCCGCGCCAGCCCCTCGCTTTTGGAGCCGGTCCAGGTCGAGGCCTATGGGCAGCGCACCCCGCTGGCGCAAGTCGCCTCGATTAGCGTGCCAGAGCCGCGCGCGCTCTCGGTGTCGGTCTGGGACAAGACGATGGTGAGCGCCGTCGACAAGGCGATTCGCGACGCCAATCTCGGCCTCTCGCCGACCATCGAGGGCACGCTGCTGCGCATCCGCATCCCCGAACTCAACGAGCAGCGGCGCAAGGAGATGGTCAAGATCGCGCATAAATATTCCGAGGACGCGCGCGTCGCCGTGCGCCACGTGCGCCGCGACGGTTTCGACGTCTTGAAGAAGCTGCTCAAGGAGCATGCCATTCCCGAGGACGAAGGCAAGCGTCACGAGGCCGACGTGCAGAAGGCCACCGACGAGGCGATCAAGGAGATCGACAATCTTCTGGCCTCGAAGGAAAAGGAAATCATGCAGGTTTAGCCGGGGCGTCGAGGTCTCCCATGTCGTCGCCCGTGAACACTCTGCACCCGGCCCGCAAGGCGCCCCGGCACGTCGCCATCATCATGGATGGCAACGGACGCTGGGCGCAGGCGCGCGGTCTGCCGCGCTATGAGGGCCACCGGCGCGGGGTCGAGGCGGTGCGGCGGGCCGTGCGCGCGGCGAGCGACATCGGCGTCTCCTTCCTGACGCTTTACAGCTTTTCCACCGAGAACTGGAGCCGCCCGCCCGACGAAGTGTCGTTGCTGATGGGGCTGCTCAAGCGCTTCATCCGCAACGATCTCGCCGAATTGCACGCCAACGACGTGCGGGTGAGGGTGATCGGCGGGCGCGAGGGGCTCTCCCCTGATATCGCGGGCCTG
>JAJYDD010000231.1 GCA_021777795.1 Pseudomonadota bacterium
CAGCCAGCACATGGCCGACGTGTTCGACCTGCCGCAAAAGTTCCTCGACGCCTATTATCCGGCCTTCTGCCGCTTCGGGCGTCGGCTGCAATCGCAGAAATATCTGATGCGCTTCCGGTTGAGCGCCGGCGAGTGCATCGTGTTCGACAACCACCGCATCGTCCACGGCCGCGCTTCCTACACCGCCGAGAGCGGCGACCGGCACTTGCGCGGCTGCTATACAGATCGCGGCGAGTTGCGCAGCACGTATCGCGCTCTGACCACGCAAGGGCGGTTCAAATGAACGAGACGCAACTGCGCATCGACCTGGCGGCCGCCTTCCGGCTGGCGGTGCAGTTCGATTGGCATGAGAGCGTCGGCAACCATTTCAGCGCCGCCGTATCGGCCGACGGCCGGCGCTTCCTGATGAACCCGCGCTGGCGCCATTTCTCGCAAATCCGCGCCAGCGATCTCTTGCTGCTCGACGCCGACGATCCCGATGTGATGAACGGCCCGAACGCGCCCGACGCCTCGGCCTGGACCATTCATGGCGCGATCCACCGCGCGAGGCCGGAAGCGCGCGTGCTGCTGCATTGCCATCCGCCCTATACGACCGCGCTCGCCTGCCTCAAAGACCCGACGATGAAGCCGATCGACCAGAACACGGCGCGCTTCTTCGGCCGCATGGGCGTCGACCTCGATTTCGGCGGCATCGCCGACGACGCTGGCGAGGGCGCGCGGCTGGCGCGGGCGTTCGGCAACAATCCGATCCTGCTGATGGGCAACCACGGCGTCACCATAACGGGCGCCAGCGTGGCGGAGGCGTTCGAGGATCTCTATTTCTTCGAGCGCGCCGCCAAGACGCTGATGCTGGCCTACGCCAGCGGCCAGCCGCTCAGCGTGATGTCCGACGCCATCGCCGAAAAGACCGCCGAAGGCTGGCGCGATTACAACGGCATGTCGTTCGCGCATTTCGAGGCGCTGAAGGCGGGGCTGGACAAGGCGGACGCGAGCTATCGCGATTGAGGGGGCGTGTCGCTTGATTGGTCAAATCGAGCGTCGGCGACCGAAACAGATAATCTTTTGTCGGAGAAGCGATCCGCCGCGTCTGGCGTCATGGCCGGAACAAGCCCGACCATGACGAAAGGCGACAGCCCGGCGCTCTCACTTCAGGCTGTCGTAGACCGCCGCCTCGAATGCATAGTAGAGCGGCACGCTTTCCTTGTCGGCGAAGGGGAAAATCTGCGTCATATAGGCGCCGCCAATTCCGGTCTTCGGGTCGATCCAGTAGAAGGAATTGGCCAGGCCCGCCCACATCAGCCCGCCGGCGGGGCGGCCGGTGAACACCGGCTCATCGTTGACCTGGAAGGCGAGGCTCCAGCTCTTCTCGATTCCGGGGAAGAACTCGGCGTCGTTGGTCAGCGGGATCGCCGCCTTCAGCAGCGAAACGCGGTTTGTGCCCATGTGGTTGAGGCGCAGCAACTCGACCGTCTCCGGCTTTAGCACCCGCTCCGGCCCGAGCTGTCCGCCGTTGAGGATCATGCGGATGAAGTTGAGGTAATCGCCGACCGTCCCATAGAGGCCGCCGCCGCCCATCTCGAATTCCGGCGCCTGCGGGATCTCGAACGGAAACACGCTGAGCTTGTCGTCGGGGCCGCGCAGATGCGTACTGGCGAGGCGGCAGCGCATGTCGGGGGTGATCGCAAAGGCGGTGCTGGTCATGCCGAGCGGGTCGAACAGATTGGCCTTGAGGAACTGCCCAAGCTTGAGGCCCGACACGGCCTCAACCATCTTGCCCGCCCAATCGATGCTGACGCCATATTCCCAGCGCTCGCCGGGATCGGCGACCAGCGGCAGGGTCAACGCTTTGTTCAAGCATGAGGTGACGCTGGGAATCTCCAGCGCCGCCTGGACCTTGCCCATGTCGGGGTTCCAGATCTCATAGCTGCAACCGGAGGTGTGGGTCAGCAGATGGCGCAGCGTGATCGGCCGCTTGACCGGGCGAAGCTGCGGGGCGCCGGTAGCGTCGAAACCGGTCAGCACCTTGAGTTCGGCGATTTCGGGCACGATCTTTGCGGCCGGCGCGTCGAGGTCGAGCTTGCCGCGCTCGACCAACTGCACGGCGGCGACGGAGGTCAGCGCCTTGGTCATCGAGGCGATCCAGCCGACGGTGTCGAGCGTCATCGCCTCGCCGCCGAGCGTGCGCTCGCCGAAGGCGCCTTCGTAGAGGGTTCCGTTGCGGTCCGTCGCCATCGCCACGACGCCGGGCACGAAGCCCGCCGCGCAGGCCTCCGACAATATGCGGTTGGCGCGATCGTATAGACTCATGGCGTCCTCCCGATTTGCGGCCGCTCTTGCGGCGGCCGTCGGGAGGCTATCGCGTCTTGCGCGCAGGCGCCAGCGGCCTTGCGCGCCGCTCAGGCTTCGTAATTATGCACGAAGTCGGACGGCACGTTCGGCCCCCAGACATAGAACGAATCCTCCGGCGGATGATCGCCGCCGGGCCAATCGCAATCGACCGGGACATAGTCGATGTCGGCGGAATATTCGCAAAAACTGCCCCAGGGGTCTTGCACATAGTGGAAGAAATTGGAGCCCAGCACATGGCGGCCGAGGCCCCAGCCCTTGGCGAAGCCTTTGTCGAGCATGTGCATGGCGCCGGCGCCGATGTCGTCGATGCTGCCGACGTCCCAACTGAAGTGATGATGGCCCGGCGCGTTGGAGCGCGCGAAGGCGATCATGTGATGGTCGCTGCCGTGGATTCCGTGCAGGAAGGCGATGTTGTCGCCGGAATGATCCGAAAGCCGCAGGCCGAGCACGCGCGTGTAAAACTCGATCGCCTTGCGCACGTCGCGGGTGAACAGCAGCACATGGGCGAGGCGGCGCGGATAGGTGCGCTTGACTGTCGAGCGCGCCGGCGCATTGCGCTGGCCGGGGGCGCCGCTTAATTGACCGAAGTTCGATTTCTCGTTCGGCGACACTTTCGCCGCCGCCTTGATTTCAACCGGCGTGCCGTCGTGATCGAGGAACCAAATGCCGTTGGAATCGACGCCCGGCGGCGGGTCGAGCCGCGCGACGCCCATCGATTGCAACCGCGCGGCGAAACCGTCGATGTCCTCCTCATAGGCGCCGAAGCTGAGATAGCCGAGCTTCTTGCGCGAGCCTTCGCCAATCGTGCCCCACACTTGGGGATTGCCGAAAGTGCGCATCCCCAGCCGGTTGGCGCCCGCCTGGAGATCGAGCCCGAACTCGCCGTAGAAATTCTGCGCGACCGAGAGATCGGGCACGTTGAAGTGGAAATGATCGAGCGAGTGAACGCCGAGTTCACCCGGGCGGCGTTGCGCCTTTACAAAGCCCTGGATCGCGGTCATCGCCTCGCCTCCTATTCGTCAACGACGGGATTGGACAAGATTCCGATCTTCTCGATTTCCACCTCGATGCGGTCGCCGGCCTTCATGAACACCGGCGGCTTGCGCGACTGGCCGACGCCGGACGGCGTGCCGGTGACGATGACATCGCCGCTCTCCAGCGTGATCGCCTCGCTGATGACGGCGATGAGCGTGGCGACGTCGAACACCATGTCGTCGGTGTTGGCGTCCTGCATGATCTCGCCGTTGAGCCGTGTTTGCAAGCGCAGGCCCTTGGCCCCCGGCGGCAGTTCGTCGGCGGTGACGAAGACCGGGCCGAACGGGCCGGTCCCGTCGAAATTCTTGCCGACCGTCCATTGCGGCGACTTGAACTGATAATCGCGCACCGAGACATCGTTGAACAGCGAATAGCCGATGACGTGACCGAGCGCGTTCTCCTTCGAAATATGCCGCCCGCCGGCGCCGATGACGGCGACCAACTCGCCCTCGTAATCGAACTTGTCGGAGACTTTCGGCCGCACCACCGGCGCGCCGTGGCCGACGAGCGAGGTGGAAAAGCGCGTGAACAAAGTCGGATAATCCGGCTGTTTGAAGCCGGATTCGGCGGAATGGTCGCGATAGTTGAGGCCGACGCAGATGATCTTCGGCGGATTGGGGAAGGGCGGCAGGACCTTGACCTTGGCGAGATCGACGGCGGGGCCGGAGGCGAGCGCCTCGGCCGCCTGACGAAGGGCTTGGCGGCCCTTGGCGACTAAGGCTGCAAGGTCGCCCGGAAAGCCCGCGTCGCGCTCGTGCAGGCCATGCGCCGCGCCGTTCGCCTCGACGGCGAGGCCGACGCCCTGGGCGTCCTCGAATCGGATGAATCTCACGTCGGCGTTTCCTCTTGTTTGTTGGCTCGAAGGCGTCTGGTCTCAAGCTAGGGCGGCCTTTTTTGGCTGTCAACGGAAAAAATATTTTCCTTGCGTTCCTATTTTTTCTCTCACAAACTAGAATTATGGACGGACAGATTGTCAGCGCCAAGACCCAGAGCGACGCCGCCTATGCGGCTCTGCGCGAGGCGATCCTGTCGTGCCGGCTCGCGCCCGGCGCCAAGATAAAAATCAGCGACGCGGCGGCGGAATTCGATTTCAGCCCCGGCGCGGTGCGCGAGGCTTTGTCGCGCCTCGCCGCCGAGCGTATGGCGGTGGCGACCGCGCAGAAGGGCTTCACCGTCGCCGCCATCTCGGCCGAGGAGTTGGTTGATCTCACCCGCACGCGCATCGCCATCGAGCAGCTTTGCCTGCGCGGCGCCATCGCCAATGGCGATGTCGAATGGGAGGCGGGCATTCTGGCCGCCTATCACCGGTTGCATCGTTTGCCGGTCAGCCTGGGCGCGCGCGCGGAACTCAGCCCCGCCTGGGCCGCCGCGCACAATGCTTTTCACGCCGCGCTGGCGTCGGCCTGCGGCAGCCGCTGGACGCTGACGCTGCGCGAAATGCTCTATGCGCAATCCGAGCGCTATCGCAGCCTGTCGAAGATCGCCGATTCCTCGCGCGACATCGACAGCGAGCACAAGGGCCTGCTCGACGCCTGTCTGGCGCGCGACGCCGAGGCCGCCTGCGCGCGCTTGGCTGCGCATCTCAGCCGCACGATGGAGATTCTGCTCGCCGCGCCGGAGCTGGGCGGGGGATAGACTGGCAACAGGCGGAAAAGCCGCCGGACAAAGAAACGGGAGGAAAACATGGCAGGAAAGACAGGTCTGACGCGCCGTCGCGCGATGCAACTGGCCGGCGCCGCGCTCGCCGCGCCCGCCTATATCGGCCGCGCTTACGCGGCCCGCACGATCAAGCTCGGCTTCATCAGCCCCGAGACCGGGCCGATCGCCGCCTTCGGCTCGGCGGACCAGTTCATCGTCGGCGAGATCCGCAAAAAAATTGGCGATGGCCTCGACATCGGCGGCAAGAAGGTCGCCATCGAGATCCTGGTGCGCGACAGCCAATCAAACCCGAGCCGCGCCGCGGAACTGGCCGCCGAACTCATCACCAAGGACAAGGTCGACCTGATGCTGGCGTCCTCGACCTCGGACACCACGCTGCCGGTCTCCGACCAGTGCGAACTCAACGGCGTGCCTTGCCTAACGACCGACACGCCCTGGCAGCCCTGGTTTTTCGGGCGCGGCGGCGTGCCCGGCAAGGGGTTCGATTGGACCTATCATTTCTTCTGGGGCGCCGATCAGGTCGTCACCACCTACACCGGCCTGTGGAAGTCGATAGCCACCAACAAAAATATCGGCGGCGTCTGGTCCAACGATCCCGACGGCGTCGGCCTCTCGGACAAGCAACACGGCCTGCCGCCGGGCTTCCTCAAGGAGGGTTTCAAATATACCGACATGGGGCTGTTCACGCCGCTGTCGAACGATTTCTCGGCGCAGATCGCCAAGCTGAAGGCGGCCGATTGCGACATCGTGACCGGCGTGTTCCTGCCGCCCGATTTCGCGACCTTCTGGGCGCAATGCGGCCAGCAGGGCTATAGGCCCAAGGCGGTGACCATCGCCAAGGCGCTGCTGTTCCCGGCCTCGGTCGAGGCGTTGGGAGATCGCGGCGTCGGGTTGTCGTCGGAGGAATGGTGGTCGCCCAACCATCCGTTCAAGTCGGGTCTTACTGGCCAATCCGCCGCCGAGCTTTGCGCCGCCTTCACCAACGCGACCGGCAAGCAATGGGTGCAGCCGATCGGCTTCAAACATGCGCTGCTCGAGGTCGCCATCGACATATTGAAGCGCGCCAAGAGCCTCGACGAGCCGCAGGCGATTGCCGATGCGATGGCGGCGACAAACTATCAATCCATCGTCGGCCCCGTGAACTTCAAGACCGGGCCGATGAAGAACGTGTCCTCTACGCCGCTCGTCGGCGGCCAATGGGTGAAGGGCAAGCGATTCAAATACGACATCGAGATCGCCAACAATTCCGCCTATCCCGGCATCGCGACGACGAAAAAGTTCGAGCCGATGGCCTATTGAGGGCGGGCCGTCGCTTCTCGCATGATTGACCGCCCATGACCGCCGCGCTCGAACTTCGCCATGTCTCCAAGGCCTTTCGCGCCATTCGCATCGCCACCGATCTCGACCTCACGGTTGCGCAGGGCGAGGCGATTGGCGTGCTCGGCCCCAACGGCGCCGGCAAGACGACCCTCCTCGGCCTCGTCACCGGCACGCTGAGCCTCGACGCCGGCGCGGTGTTTTATTTCGGCCGCGACATCTCGCGCCTGCCGACCGAGGCGCGATGCCGGCTCGGCAT
>JAJYDD010000232.1:0-5075 GCA_021777795.1 Pseudomonadota bacterium
TGTTCGCAAAACGGCCCGTTTGAGCACGAGCAGATTATCTGACGGTCCACCGGGGGTTTTTGATCACGCTTTGCGATGGTGGGTGTATTTGGTCCCTCGGTTATCGTGTCGCCTCTGCGGTCTTGTATTGGCTTATGCGGTAGGACGAACCGGGCGCACAAAGGAACGGCCCGGCGCCAGATGGCGCCGGGCCGCATCTCCGGGTGCGGTCATCGGCGTCCCCGCCTGTTCCGCGCCGCTACCTTATGTGATCATCACTGGGTCTTAAATATCCCGGGGGTTTGGGGGCAGAGCCCCCAATGCTCTCGGGCGCCTGGAAGCTTGCATTGCGGGCCTTGACGCTGCCGAGCGCCCGGCGAGGCTGGAGCAGCGGGCGAGCCGGTAAGCTCAGCCGGCAGTGGCGTCCGTCTGGGTTTCGAGCCGGTCGACGAGCTTTTGGAAGACGGCCTCGAAACCGGGTTCGTAGGCGTCGGGGTGGCTGCGGATGACCTTGATGGCTTTGCGATAGCAGTCAGCGGCCTGGCGATGATCGCCGCGGGCTTCGCAGACCATGCCGAGGCGGTCGTAGCCGTCATGGACATCGGGAAAGCGCGCCAGCAGGTCGTGGGCGGCCTGTTCGGCGGCATCGAGATTGCCGGCTTGGACCATGTCGACCACGGCGTTGGACGCCTCGGTTAGTTCGTCGAGTTCGTCGTGTTCCTGAAAATAGCTGGCCAAAGATGGACGGCGCGCCGGCGCCGCGGCCGGCTGAACGGGACGGGCCGCACGGGCGGCGGCCTCGTCACTGGCCATGCAGCACTTCTTATATTTCTTGCTGCTGTTGCAGTGGCAGGGATCATTACGTCCGATTTTGGCCATCTCGCCAACTTCACTTCAAAGGACCGACCCAGTGTACCAAGCCCTTCTGGCCGACGCCAAGTTCCATGAGCAGCTGCTCGTCTTCGACCGCGACCTCTCCGCCATCGCCCGGGCGGCACGGTGCTGGCGATGCGGCGGCGCGCTGCATTCGGCATCGTATGACCGCAAGCCGCGCGGCGCCCCTGCCGGGCTCGGGCCCGAGTATGCCGAGCGTTTCAGCTTCTGCTGTGCGGTTGATGGCTGCCGCAAGCGCACCACGCCGCCCTCGCTGCGCTTTCTGGGCCGCTTCGTCTACCTCGCCACCGTGGTGACGTTGATCTCGGCGATGCAGTTCGGCATCACGCCAGCCCGCCTGGCGCGGCTATCAGTGGCGCCGGGGATCGATCGACGGACATTGGCGCGTTGGCGCACTTGGTGGCGGTCCACCTTCACCGACGGCCCCTTCGCATCCGCCGCGATGGCCGCCTTGGCGCCGCCCATCGACATCGCCGCGCTGCCGGTCTCGCTGCTCGACCGCTTTGCCGGCGCCGTGACCGAGAAGCTCATCGCCTTGCTGCGCTTCCTCGAGCCGCTCACCGGCGGCCCATCGGCGGTGCACGCTTTCTGACGGGCCGGTTCGACCCGCAGAAGATGCGCATCGCCCTCCCTCGGTGAGGGCGCTTACCGTGGCCTCGCTCATTTTTCGGAGGGCGAGCCCATGGTGTGGGGAGCGGAGCGAGACGGATCGCGGGTGCATGAGCGCTGGGCGCGGCTGCGCTTTTCGGTCATCGGCCATCTGCTGGCCGCGCCGCCGGCGAAAGGCGCGCTGCGTGCGGCGCTGGTGCAACTGGCCGCGCGCGAATGGCGCCACCCGAGCACCGGCGCACCCGTCCGCTTCGGCGTGTCCACCTTGGAACGATGGTACTACCGCGCCCGCAACGAAAAACACGATCCGGTCAGCGTGCTGCGCCGCAAGCGGCGCGGCGACGCCGGCGCGCAGGCATCGATGACCCCGGCGCTGCGCCAGGCGCTGCTGGAGCAATACGGCGCCCACAAAAGCTGGAGTGCGCAGCTGCATCGCGACAATCTGGCCGCCCTGGCTGAGACGCGAGTGGAATTGCGGCCGGCGCCGTCCTACACGACGGTTCGACGCTTCCTCGCCGCCAGCGGCCTGACCAAGCGCCGTGTCGCGACCACGCGCCAGACCGACGGCGCGCTGGCGGCCGCGGCGCGGCTCGAGGCGCGTGAGGTGCGTAGCTTCGAGGCTGAATACGTCAACGGACTTTGGCATTGGGATTGCCACCACGGTTCGCGCAAGGTGCTGACACCGCGTGGCGAATGGCGCACGCCGATCCTGTTCGGCGTGCTCGATGATCGCTCGCGACTGGCCTGCCATCTGCAATGGTATCTGGCGGAGAGCGCCGAAAATGTCGCGCACGGCCTGTCGCAAGCGATGCAGAAGCGCGGCATGCCGCGTGCCGCCATCAGCGACAACGGCAGCGCGATGACGGCAGCCGAGATCAGCGAAGGTCTCGCCAGGCTCGGCATTCTTCATCAAACGACGCTGCCTTATTCGCCCTATCAGAACGGTAAGCAGGAGGTTCTGTGGGGATCGGTCGAGGGCCGGCTGATGGCCATGCTCGAGGGTGTGGACGATCTCACCCTGGCCCGGCTCAACGAGGCGACGCAGGCCTGGGTCGAGCGGGATTACAACCGCAAGCAACACAGCGAAATCGGCGACACACCGCTCGCCCGCTTCCTCGCGGGCCCCACCGTGAGCCGACCCTGCCCGGACGCCGCGGCGCTGCGACTGGCCTTCACCCGCGCAGAACGACGCACCCTGCGCAAGAGTGACGGCAGCGCCGTCATCGAAGGGCGCCGCTTCGAGGTTCCCAACCGCTATCGGCATCTCTGCCGGCTGGAAGTTCGCTTCGCCGCCTGGGATCTCACCGAGGTGCACCTGGTCGATCCGCAGACCGGCACGGTGCTTTGTCGGCTGTTCCCCCAGGACAAGGCGGCCAACGCCTCCGGCCTGCGCCGCAGCCTCCAGCCGATCGGTGGCACAGAGGGCAACGCCAAACCCGTCACCTCACCATCGCCCACGCCGGCATCATCCAAGCCGGGGCGCGGCATCGGACCACTCCTGGAGCGAATGCTCGACCGGCAGACCGCCACCGGATTGCCGCCCGCCTACCTCCCCAAGGACGAAGGAGACGACGCGTGAACAACAAGCTTCTCGCGCTCTATGGCCTCAAATGGAACCCGTTCACCCCCAACGTGCCGACCGAGGCCCTGCACGTCACCCCACGTCTGGAATCGTTCTGCTGGCGTGTGCAACACCTCGCCGGCGACGGTGGCTTCGCCCTGGTCACCGGCGCGCCCGGTTGCGGCAAATCCGCCACCTTGCGCATCCTGTCGGCGTCGCTGGCCACGCAGCGCGACGTCACCGTCGGCGTGATCAGCCGGCCACAGGCCAACATCGCCGACTTCTATCGCGAGATGGGCGAACTCTTCGGTGTCGAATTGCGCCCGCATAATCGCTTCGCCGGCGCAAAAATCCTGCGCCAACGCTGGCAGGCCCACATCCAGGGCACGTTGTCCCGGCCAGTGCTGGTGGTCGATGAGGCGCAGGAGATGCAGTCCTGCGTGCTCGCCGAATTGCGTTTGCTCACCTCCGCCGATCTTGATTCCAACATCCTGCTGACTGTGGTGCTCGCCGGAGACGGACGACTCGCCGAGCGCTTGCGCTCCGAGGAGTTCCTCCCGCTCGCCAGCCGCGTGCGGGTGCGCCTGCCGATCGAACGGGCAACACCCGAGGACCTGCAGGCCTGCCTCAGCCACGCCCTGCGCCAGGCCGGCGCCCCCACCCTGATGACCACCCAAGTCATCGCTACGATCTGCGATCATGCCCAGGGCAATCCGCGCGCCCTGATGATCATGGCGGCCGAGCTGCTCGAGGCCGCCGCCCAGCGCGAGGCCCGTCAGATCGACGAGACATTGTTCTTCGAGGTCTGCGCCATGCCCGCCACCGGCGAGACCAAGGCGGCGATCCGCCGTCGTCGATGACCCAGCTTCCGGTCCAGCCGGCCTGGCGTCTGGCCGAAGCTGCCGAGCAGCAGCGCTGGCTTGTCGAGGGGCTGTGGTCCGAAGAGGCCGTCGGCATCATCGGCGGCGAGCCCAAATGCTGTAAATCCTTCCTCGCCCTCGATCTGGCCGTCGCCGTCGCCGCCGGAACCCCCTGCCTGCGCCGCTTCGCGGTCACGCGTCCCGGTCGGGTTCTGCTCTATCCGGCCGAGGACGCGCTTCATGTCGTCCGCCGCCGCCTCGAGGGCATCTGTGCCGCCGCCGGCGCCAGCCTCGCCGCGCTCGACGTCCAAGTGATCACCGCGCCCAGCCTGCGCCTCGATCTTGAGGCCGACCGCGCGCGTCTCGAGCACACCGTCGCCACGCTCAGGCCGAGGCTCCTGATCCTCGATCCGTTCGTGCGCCTGCATCGCATCGACGAGAACGTCAGCGGAGACGTTGCGCCTCTGCTCGCCTTCCTGCGCGAACTGCAACGACGCCACGCCACAGCCATCGCCGTCGTCCACCACGCCAGGAAGGGCGCCGGCGCCATCCGCGCCGGTCAGGCCTTGCGCGGATCGTCCGAATTCCACGCCTGGGGTGACTCCAATCTCTATCTTCGGCGTCACGGCGACGATCGCATCGTCCTGACCGTCGAGCATCGCGCCGCCGCCGCCATCGCAGACGTCGCACTCGAACTCAGCCAAGCCGATGACGGTCTTGCCCTGCGGCCCCTGCGCGCTGGTCACCAAAACCAGCCCGAAGTCGAGGCCACTTCAATCGATCAGCGCATCGCCGCCGCCCTGGCCGAAAACCAGCAGCCGCGAAGCTTCGCCGAGCTGCGCACATCCTGCCGCGTCCGCGCCAAAACACTCTATCAGCGCCTCGCCGCGATGACCGCCGCCGGCAGTATCGCGAAATCCCCAAACGGCTACAGCCTCACCGCTCGCTGAAACACAGCGATCACCGCCTCGCCCTGAGCGACGTCGGGACACGTCTCGAAATCCCCGCATCCCTCAAACCGGTCGCGCAACGCCACCGCGTCGCCCAGTTCCCGCTTCCGCTTCCCACACTCCCTACAGCCAACGGGAAGCGGAAGCCGGAAGACCATCAAATTCAGGGATCGCAAGCCCATCAAATAGCGTGATCGTGCTCACTACGGAGACGCGCGAGAT
>JAJYDD010000232.1:5085-6581 GCA_021777795.1 Pseudomonadota bacterium
GACGTCCCGCTCGAAACTCACGACGGGAGGGTGTTGGCGGACAAGCAAGCGGTGGCCGACGAGATCAAAGCCTGGTCAAGCGCCTTCGCGCGGCGGGCGGAAAGCCAAGACGTCGGCGCCTTGCGAATGACACTCGCCGGCGTCAGCGACACGCCTGAGGGACGTGCGGCCTATGGCCAAGCTATCGCTGCCGCCTTCGATGGCCACCGCTACGCCTATCGCCTGCAAGCCACAGCGGCGGGAGAGCTCGAAGCCCGCTTGGTCGTCGCCATGGCAGGGGCCGGAAAAGAGCGCTTTCGAGTCCGCGAAAGCGCCGCCGGGGAGGAGAGTTATCCTCGAAAGCAGCTCGCCCGACATTCTCAAGCGCTTATCAAAGAGCGGATCGCTGCCGCGACCGGTGTTCCTCCCGAGGCCGTCTCTATCGCAACCGGCGCCACCGGCCACGGCCGCGACGGCGTCACCTATCGGTTGAACAAGCTGATCGAGGGAGGGCCGGCGAGCGATGATCGAGGCAAGACGATCGCCAGCGTCGCAGACGCGCGGAACGCCGCCCGCGATTGGGGACCCTCGCTACGCTCGCAATCCGCGCGCGACACGATGCACCTGATCGTTTCGGCCAAGGCGGGGAGCGACGTGGAAGCGCTCCGGCGCGCGGCGCGGGCTTTCCTTCAGGACAAATTCGCCGACCACAAGTTCATGTTCGGGGTCCACACCGACAAGGAGGCGCAGGGCCATATTCACGCCCATGCCGTCATCGCCGTGAAGAACGAGTCCGGGCAGAAGATCCACCCCGGCCGCGAGACTTTCGGTGAGTGGCGGCGCGCCTATGCCGAACACGCGCAGGCCGAAGGGCTCAAAATTGTGGCGACGTCCGCGCGCGAGCGCGCCTCCTCGCAGAGCTACGGCGCCAAGGACAAGGCGATGGTCGATGCGGCCGAGCGGCCGCGGGCTTCACGAGAGGCGCGAGATCGCGCCTATGCCGCCGATCCCATCAACAGCCGCATGATCGACAACGCCCGGCAGCGTATTGCGACGGCGCGGACGAACCCTATCCGCTTGGCCGCTTCGGTTCCGGATCGCAAGGTCGTCAATGAGAGTGTGACGGCTTGGCGCGTCGTCGCCGGCGAGCAGCCGCGAAACGAATTCGCGAGAGAGATGTTCGAACGCCTGACGACGGCGCAGGCGGTCGGGAACATTCTCGGCGCGATCGAGAAGCGCGTGACGCATTTGACCAGGGAGAAACCCGACATGGCCGTGACCTCGCAACAGATGGCGAAAGATTTGCTTGTCATGAATGAGGCGGTGTCGCGGACCAGCGACCTTCTCGACGGCGCGACGAAGCAGCAGTTCCGGGAAGCGTCGTCACGCTACCTCGAGACGCTGGCCAACCGCATCGATCTGCAGCGCGCCTCCGAGCGTGGCGCGCAACAAATGACGCGCGCGGAGGTAACGGCGATCGCGGGTCCGAATGCGGATCGGCTGATCGAGCGGGCGAA
>JAJYDD010000233.1 GCA_021777795.1 Pseudomonadota bacterium
AAGCGCGCAACTCCACGCCGTTGATCTTGATTTCGCCCCCTGTGATGCGGCAGCCGGCCCGCGCGTAAGCCATCGACGCCAGGCCGATCGTCGATTTGCCGGCGCCAGATTCTCCGATCAGCCCCATAATCTCGCCGCGCTTCAGCGCGATGTCGACCTTGTCGACCAGCGTCGCCCCGGTGATCGTGCAGACCTCTAGCGCTTCGAGCGTCAGAACCAGATCGTCGCTCATGTCCGCCTCACATTTCCGCCTGCGCGCCCGAGGGCCGCGCGTCGATCGACAGCAGCCAGTCGACCACGAGATTGACGCCAACCGTCAGCATGGCGATGGCGATGGCGGGATAGAGCGGCGCGAACAGGCCGAAATTGATGGCGCCGGCGTTCTCGCGCACCATGCCGCCCCAGTCCGCATAGGGCGGCTGCACGCCGATGCCGAGGAAACTCAGCGAAGCGACGAACAGGAAGTTGAAGCAGAAGCGCAAGCCGAACTCGGAAACCAGCGGCGCCATCGCGTTGGGCATGATTTCCGAGCGGATGATCCACCACAGGCCCTCGCCGCGCATGCGCGCCACTTCGACATAATCGAGCACGGTGATGTTCATGCCGAGCGCGCGCGCCAACCGGAAAACCTTGGTGGAATCGATGATTCCGATGGTGATGATGAGCACCGGGATCGACGAGCCGAACACGCCGAGGACGATGAGCGCCAGAATGAGCGGCGGAATCGACAGAATGACGTCGACCAGGCGCGACAACAACGTATCGACCCACGAGCCCATGACCGCCGCGATGAAACCGAGCGTGATGCCGATGAAGAACGACAACAACGTGCAGGCGGCCGCGATGCCGATGGTCATGCGCGCGCCGTAGATGAGACGGGTCAGCATGTCGCGGCCGATCTGATCGGCGCCCAGCCACATCTTGGCCGAAACTGGCGCCCAGGTGTCGCCGACCGATTGCGATTGGCCATAAGGCGCAAACCACGGCCCGATGAGCGCTGTCAGCAGGAAGAAGACGACGATCAGCAGCCCGATCTGGGCTGTCGGCGGGGCGCGATGTCCGAGGATGTTCATGGCTCTCTACCGTCGGCGGCGCAGGCGGGGATTGGCGAGCATGGCGAGAATGTCCGCCAAGGTGTTGAGGATCACGAACACGCCGGCGAAGGCCAGACCGCAGGCCTGAATGACGGGCACATCGCGCTTGGAGACCGCATCGACCATATATTGCCCGACGCCGGGATAGACGAACACGTTCTCGACCACGACGACGCCGACGACCAGATAGGCCAGATCCAGCGCCACCACGGACACGATCGGCCCCAGCGCGTTGGGCAGCGCATGCCAGGCGACCACCCGCGACCGCTTGAGGCCCTTGAGGAACGCCATCTCGACATAGGGCGTCGACATGATCGACAGCACGGAGTTGCGCGTCATGCGCAGCATGTGCGCCGTCACCACCACGACCAGGGTCAAAGCGGGCAGGAAGGCGACATAGAAATGCTCGCCCAGGCTCATGGTGGAATCGACGGTGGCGAGCGAGGGAAACCAAGCCAACTTGGCGGTGAAGATGAAGATGAGGATATAACCGACGAAGAATTCCGGCGCCGAAATGCCGATCAGCGTGACGATATTCGCCAGCCGGTCGGTGAGGCGGCCCTCGTTGATCGCGGAGAGAATGCCCAATCCCACCGATAGCGGCACCGCGATGATCGCGGCGTAGCCGGCCAGAAAGAGCGTGTTGATGAAACGCGGCGCCAGTTCGTCGACGATGACGCGGCCGTTGGTCATCGACTTTCCGAAATCGCCGTGCAGGACGCCGAACAGCCAGTGCAGATAACGCAAATAGGCGGGCTGATCGAGCCCAAGTTCGGCGCGGAAGATCTTGAGCGCCTCCGGCGTCGCCTGCTGGCCGAGCACCGCGGAGGCCACGTCTCCCGGCAGGATCTGCGTGCAGATGAAGATCAGCACCGAAACCGCCAGGAGCGTTAACACACCCAGGACGAACCGCGTCGCAATCAGACGTAACACCGATCCGCCCCCTCTCGTTTTGTCTTTAGACCGTCGTCAGGCGAACCAGCCCTTCTCGGCGATGCGCTGATCGCACATGTCGTAATGCGGATGTGGCGCCGTGCCTTTCACTTTCTTGGAATAGCCGTCGAGATAGTCGCCGATGGCGAAGCAGACCATGCCGCCAGTTTCCCAGATCAGCTTCTGGCATTCGGCGTAGAGTTCGCCGCGCTTGGCCTCGTCGAGTTCGGCGCGCGCCTGGAACAGGAGCTTGTCGAACTCGGGGCTATGCCAATTGGTGTCGTTCCAGTTGGCGTTGGACAGGAAGGTCTGCGCGAGCTGGTTGTCGGCGGAGGGACGCCCGCCCCAATAGACCGCGCAATAGGGAACCTTCAGCCAGACGTTGCTCCAGTAGCCGTCGCCGGAGACGCGCTTGACGTTGAGCGTCAGGCCCGCGTTCTTCATCGATTCCTGATTGAGCACCGCGCAATTGGTGGCGTTGGAGAAGGCGCCTTCCGACACTTGCAAATCGAGATTGGCGTTCGCCATGCCCGCCTTCTTGAAGTGGAACTTCGCCTTGTCGGGATCGTAGGCGCGCTGCGGCAGATCCTTGGCGTAATACTTCTGCGACGGCGCGACGGTGGTGTCGTTGCCGAGCGTCGCGAAGCCCTCGAACACATTGTCGATGATCTTCTGGCGGTCGATGCCGTATTTGAGCGCCAGACGCATGTCGTTGCTCTTGTAGGGGTCGGTGTCGCAATGCGCCACCCAGGCGAAACGGTTGCCGGTGCCCTTGGTGCGCACGACATTGACGGTCGGGGCGCGCATGACCAGCTTGACCGTCTTGGGGTCCAGGCGGTTGGCCGCGTCGATCTGATTGGACAGCAGCGCCTGCACGCGGGCCGAGACGTCGGGGATGTAGCGCAATTCGACGCCGTCGAAATTGCCGCGTCCCGGCTTCCAGTACGTGCCTTTCTTGCGCTTGCTGATGATCTGCACGCCCGGCTGGAAGCTAACCAGTTCGAAGGCGCCCGTGCCGTCCGGCTTGGAGAAGTCGGTGTAATTGTTGGGGACGATGAGGATGTGATAATCGGCGAAGATGGAGGGCAGGCCCGCGTCGCCGCTCGCCAGCGTGATGAGGATCTGGTTCTTGGCGAGCTTCTTGATGTCGGAGATGCCGGCCATCAGATCCTTGGCGCCCGACTTCGTCTGGCCGCGGTGCAAGTTGAGTGACCAGATCACGTCGTCGGCGTCGAGGGTCTTGCCGGAGGTGAAGGGAATGTCCTTGCGGATGTTGAACACCCATTCCTTCGCGCCGGGCTTGGCCTCCCAGCTTTCGGCAAGCTCGCCGTGGGGGTCGCCGTCCTCGCCGATTTCAACCAGGCCGTTCCAGAATTGCCAGCCGTAGCAGATCGGGATCGAGTCGGCGTAGGTGCGGGGGTCGAGACTGTCGGAGGCGCTGCCGCCTTCCATGCCTAGGCGCAGGATGCCGCCTTTTTTCGGGGTCTCCGCGGCGAAGGCGTCGCGGGCGCCGAGGCTCAATCCCATCGCGGCGGCGCTGGATATGAGCTGGCGGCGGTCGATGAAGAGGTTCGATGCGCGATTTCGGTTGCCGTCGTTATCCACCATAACCGTTATCTCCTCCGTGCTCTCTTGAGCCCCCTCCCCGCCAGGGGGGTAAAGAGCAGCTTCATTATCAACGCGTTTTTTCTAAACACAATAGCGCTGTCGGCCACATTTCGGCCGGATTTTTCGATGGCTGAACCGAAATCCCGACTTCCGCCTGTTTCGTGAGCGCTAGCGCTCGCTGAGGCGGCGTGCGTGCTCGGAAATTGTCACGCCGGCGGCGTATTCTTGCGAGCGCAGCGCATCGAGGACCGCGACGAGGCAGGCGTCGCGACGCGCTTCGAGGTCGCGGATCGAGGCGGCGCCGGCCTGCGCGTCGGATTGCTCGGCGACGCGGTCGATCAGCGCCTCGGTGAGTTCCGGCGCCTCCAGCTTGGTCCACGGCAGTTTGAGCGCCGGGCCGAACTGCGCCAGAAAATGCCGCATCCCCGCTTCTCCCCCCGCCATGCGGTAAATGAGGAAGGTGCCCATGAACGACCAGCGCAGTCCCGCGCCATAGCGAATGGCGTCGTCGATCTCCTCGGTCGTCGCCACGCCGTCGTTGACGAGCCACAGCGCCTCGCGCCACAAAGCCTCCAGCAGACGGTCGGCGATGAAGCCGTCGATCTCCTTCCTCACATGCAGCGGGCGCATGCCGATGGAGCGATAGAGCGCCATCGCCGCCTCTTTCGTCGCCGCCGCTGTCTGATCGCCGCCGCAGACTTCGACCAGCGGCAACAGATAGACGGGATTGAAGGGGTGGCCGACGACGAAACGCTGCGGCCGCGCCATCGCGCTTTGCAGCCGGCTCGGCAGCAGGCCCGAGGTCGAGGAGGCGATGATCGTCTCAGGCGGCGCGGCGCCGTCGATGAGCTTCAACACGCTTTGTTTGAGGTCCTCGCGCTCGGGCAGGCTCTCTTGCACGAAATCCGCGCCGGTGACAGCCGTTTCGACGCTCGGCGCCAATATCAGCGCGCCCTCGGGCGTCGCGTCTTCGGGGTAGAGCGCGGCGCGGGCACGACGCGCCGCCGAGATCACCGTCTCCAGCTTGCGCGCGATCTCGGGATCGGGATCGTAGATCGCGACATCATGGCCTTCCAGCAGAAAGCGCGCCGCCCAGCCGGCGCCGATGACGCCGCCGCCAACAAGGCCGATTTTGAGTTTGCTCGACATAGTTCAGCCCCGCTTGCGTAATTTCAGCTTTTCGCGCGCCTCTTGCGGCGTGAGCACGCGCGCGCCCATATTGGTGAGGATCGACGCCGCCCGCTCGACGAGTTGGCCGTTGCTGGCGAATACGCCGCGATCGAGGAACAGATTGTCCTCCAGCCCGACGCGCGCGTTGCCGCCCGCCAGCGCCGCCATCGCGGCATAAGGGATCTGGTTGCGGCCAATCGAGAAGGCGCTGAACACCGCGCCGGGCGGAAGCTGGTTGACCAGCGCTATCAGCGTCAGCGGATCGTCGGGCGCGCCATAGGCGATGCCCATGCAAAGCTGGATCATGCAGGGATCGTCGATCAGCTTCTCGGCGATGAGCTGCTTGACGAACACCAGATGGCCGGTGTCGAACACCTCCAGTTCCGGCCTGACGCCGAGCGCCTGCACCTTGCGCGCCATCGCGCGCAGCGTCGAGGGCGTGTTGGTCATCACGTAATCGCCGAGCGCGAAATTCATCGTGCCGCAGTCGAGCGTGCAGATCTCGGGCAACAATTGCTCGACATGCGCCAGCCGCTCGTTCGGACCCACCATGTCGGTGCCGGCGGCATCGAGCGGCAGCGGGTTTTCGCCGGCGCCGAACACCACGTCGCCGCCCATGCCGGCCGTCAGATTGATGACGACATCGACATCGGCCGAGCGGATGCGGTCCACCACTTCCCGATAGAGGTGAACCGACCGCGCGGCCTTGCCGGTCTCGGGGTCGCGCACGTGGATATGGGCGATGGCCGCACCGGCCTTGGCGGCCTCGATGGACGCCTCGGCGATCTGTTTGGGCGTGATCGGCACGTTGGGATGCTTGCCGACTGTGTCGCCGGCGCCGGTGACGGCGCAGGTGATGAAGACTTCGCGGTTCATCGGGTCTCCTGGAGATTACATGATGCTGACGAGCCGCAGCGCGTCATAGATGGCGGCATGGATGTTGCGCGAAGCGACGGCGTCGCCGATGCGGAAAAGCTGATAGGCGCCTTCGGCGTTGCGTATCAAAGTCTGCGGCCTTACCGCCAGCAGCGCCGCCTGATCGACCTCGCCGAGATTGCGCGAGCCGGGCTTGAGCGCGAAATAGAGATCGTCCACTGGCGTCGCGCCGTGATCGACGACGATCTGCTCGGCGACGCGCTCGACGCGCTTGGCGCCATATTCGTCATGAAACACGCCGACGAGACGATTGCCCTCGCGCCTTATGCCCTCCAGCCGCAGGTTCAATGTCACGCCGACATCGTATTTCGAGAACGCGCGCAGATAGGGCGGAAAGCTGGTGGAGCCGACATCGGGGCCGAGCGCGCGCTCCGGCGTCATGTAATCGACATTGGCGCCTGCGCGGGCGCAAAATTCCGCGACGCTGACGCCGGGATGGGCGCCGTTGTCGTCATAGACCAGCACGTTCGCCGCCGGCTTCACCGCGCCGGTGAGGATGTCCCAACTCGACGTCGCATGTTCCGCGCCGCTGCGCAGGAAATCGAGATTGGGCACGCCGCCGGTGGCGACGATCACCACATCCGGCCCCTCGCGCAAGACGTCGTCCGCCTCGGCGTAAAGGTTGGTGCGCAGTTCGACGCCGTGCTTCTCACATTGTGCGACGCGCCAATCGACGATCCCTAAGATCTCGCGACGCCGCGCCAGACCGGCGGCGACGCGCACCTGTCCGCCCGGCGCGTCCGCCGCCTCCATCAAGA
>JAJYDD010000234.1 GCA_021777795.1 Pseudomonadota bacterium
CTCGGAGGGGCAGGTCGCCGCCTTCGCGATGGCGGTGTTCTTTCGCGGCATGGATATGGCCGAGCGCGTCGATCTCACGCGCGCGATGATGCTCTCGGGCGATACGTTGCAATGGGATCTTCCCGGCCCGGTGGTCGATAAACATTCGACCGGCGGCGTCGGCGACAATGTGAGCCTTATGCTGGCGCCCATGCTGGCCGCCTGCGGCGCCTATGTGCCGATGATCTCGGGCAGGGGCCTCGGCCATACCGGCGGCACGCTCGACAAGCTGGAAGCCGTGCCGGGCTATGACGCCAAGCCGGATAACGCGCGGCTGCGCAAGGTGGTGCGCGAAATCGGCTGCGCCATCATCGGCCAGACGGCGAGCCTCGCGCCCGCCGATCAGCGCCTCTATGCGATCCGCGATGTTACGGCGACGGTGGAATCGATCCCGCTCATCACCGCCTCGATCCTGTCGAAGAAACTGGCGGCGGGGCTTTCGGCCCTGGTGATGGACGTCAAATGCGGCTCCGGCGCCTTCATGGCGAGGCGGGAGGACGCGCGCGAACTGGCGCAGAGCATCGCGACGGTGGCGACCGGCGCCGGCGTGCCGACGGTGGCGCTCCTCACCGACATGGACGAGCCGCTCGCCAGCGCCGCCGGCAATGCGGTCGAGGTGCTGAACGCCGTCGATTACCTCACCGGCGCTCACCGCGATCCGCGCCTGCACGAGGTGACGCTGGCGCTCGCCGCCGAACCGCTGGTCGCGCGCGGGCTGGCGGCGGACCTTGAAGCGGCCCGCGCGGCCTTGATACAGGCGCTCGACAGCGGCGCGGCGGCGGAGAGGTTCGAGCGCATGATCGCCGCGCTTGGCGGCCCCTCGGATTTCCTCGGACGCGCGCGCGCTCTGTTGCCGAAAGCGCCCGTCGTCAAGCCTGCGGCGACAAGCGCGGGCTTCGTGGCTGAGATCGACGCCCGCGCGGTCGGGCTGGCGGTGGTCGAGCTTGGCGGCGGCCGGCGGCGGGCCAGCGATTCCGTGGACCCCGCCGTCGGGCTCACGGAATTGGCCGGCGTCGGCGAGGAGGTCGGGGCAGGGCGGCCGCTCGCGCTCGTCCACGCGCGCGACGAGGCGGCGGCTGAGGCGGCGATCACCCGGCTCACCGCCGCTTACCGCCTCGCCGAGACGCCGCCCTCGCGCGGCTCGGCTGTGATCGAACGGATCGTCGCATGAATCTGCTGCTGGCCGCGACGGGCTGGGATTCGGCGCCCTGGATCGCGAGGCTCGGCGCGCTGTTGCCGGGGCGGCGCATCGACACGCCGGCGACGCTCGAAGACCGCGCCGGGGTCGCCTATGCGCTCACCTGGCGACATGCCGAAGGCTCACTGCAAGGCCTGCCGGGGCTCAAGGCGATCTTCTCGCTTGGCGCCGGCGTCGATCACGTGTTCGCGGATCGGCTTCTGCCTGACGCGCCCGTGGTGCGCGTCGTCGATCCCGATCTCACGCAGCGGATGAGCGAATGGGTGGTCATGCAGGTGCTGCTGCATCATCGCCAGTTCCGCCGTTACGACCGCCAGCAGCGCGCGCGAATATGGAACGAGGACGGGGCGCAGCCGTCGGCGGGCGAGGTCCGCGTCGGGTTGCTCGGCCTCGGCGTACTCGGGCTCGACGCGGCGGCCAAGCTGAAGGCGCTCGGCTTCGACGTCGCCGGCTGGAGCCGTTCGCCGAAAGCGGTCGTGGGGCTGGCGACCTATCATGGCCGCGAGGGGCTCGACGCGCTCGTCGCCCGCACGGATATTCTCGTCAGCCTGCTGCCGCTGACGGCGGATACGCGCGGGCTGCTCAGTGCGGCGCTGTTCGCAAAATTGCCGTGCGATGGGCGGACCGGGCCGGCTCTCATCAACGCGGGCCGGGGCGGCTCGCAGGTCGAGGCCGACATTGTCGCGGCGTTGGAGGCAGGCGTGCTGAAGGGCGCTTCGCTCGATGTGTTCGAGACCGAGCCGCTGCCGGCGGATTCACCGCTGTGGGGCCGCGAGGACGTTTACGTCAGCCCGCACAATGCAGCGATCTCGGCGCCGGAGGCGGTGACGCGCTACATCGCCGGCGAGATCTTGGCCTTCGAGCGCGGCGCGCCGCTGCGCAACCTCGCCGAACGCGATCGCGGCTACTGAGCGGGGTCGCGCGACCCGAAAAGGCGGCGGTTTTCGTAAATAGCTACGATCACCAGCGAAACGATGAGCGGGACGATCAGATAGAGCAGGCGGAACACCAGCAGCGCGGCGATCACGTCGGTCGCCGGCGCGTCGGGCATCGCCTTCAGGAAGGTGATCTCCAGCACCCCGAGGCCGCCCGGCGCGTGGCTGATGAGCGCCAGGGTGAATGAAGCCAGGAACACCCCGAGCACCGGCAGGAAACCCGGATTGATCGCCGCCGGCAACGCGAAGTAGATGATGCCCGCCGCGCCAAGGAGTTCGATCGGCCCGACGATCATCTGCCGGGCTGCGATCGGCGGGCGCGGATAGACGACCCGGAAGCCCGCGATCTTGACCGGGCGGAAATGCAGCAGCGACCCCATAATGTAGAGCCAAGGGCCGGCCAGCAGCGCCGCCGCGACAGCAGGGGCCAGCCAGCGCGGGCCCGTCACCCAGCGGCTTAGCACTTCCGGCCGCGCCAGCAGCGTCAGGCCGCCCATAAGCAAGTTGCCGAGCGTGAAGGTGATCGAGGTGAAGGCGACGATGACGCCGACATCGGCCGCCGATAGCCCTTTCAGCGAATAGGCGCGGTAGCGCACCACCGCGCCGGAGACCATCGTCGCGCCGATGTTGTGGGCGAGCGCATAGGTGACGAAGGAGACGATTCCGACGAAGCGCCAGCTCAGGCGGCGCTTGAGATGGGCGAGCGCTATCTGGTCGTACCAGGCGAGAGCGGCATAGGCGAGGCCGGTGGAGACGATCGCACAGCCCCAGCGCAAAGGCGGGATCGCCCGGACCGCATCGACGATCTCGTGCGGAGAATGGGAGCGCAGCTCCTTGTAGAGCAGATAACCCGAGAAGGCGACGGTCGCCAGTCCGACGAGGGGCCATATCCCCTCTTTCCATCGATTCATGCGCTCGCGTCCGTCGCCTGGGCCGTCAAACGGCTTAAGCGATGGCGCCCGCTTCGCGCAAGGCGGCGATCAGCCGCCGTCGGCCTGAGCGGAGGCGACGTTGGGCAGGCCGCGCACGCCGCCGAGGTTGAGCCACACGTTGGGATCGTCCTGCGCCTGGCGCTTGAGATAGGTGTAGCCGTTGGCGTTCCAGGGGCGGATGTCGTCGGTGAGATTGTCGAGGATGAACTCCCCGCGGTCGGTCTTGACGGTGAGGATGGCGTGGCCTTCGCCTTCGAGATCCTTGACGATAGTCATCAGCAGCGCCTGGCGGGGGAAGCCGGCGTCGATGAGCAGCTTGCGCTTGTAGAGCGCATAGACCTTGCAGTCGCCCTTGCCATCGACGGGATAATCCCAATGGTCGAGCAGGGTGCCCCAATGGGCGAGATTGGTTTCCGGCTCGATGACAGCGTTGACACGGCGATTGATGCGGTTGAGCGTGCGCCAGGTGGCGCGGGTCAGGCGAATGTCGAGCGGAGTGAGCTTGCCGAGGCTGCATTCCTCGGGGCGGCGGCCGCAGAAATCCACCCAGCCGTAAGGCACCGAAGTCTGGCCGCCGACGGCGGCGTAACTGGAATTGGGCAGCGAGGTTTCGGAAGCTTGGCCGAAATTGACGAAAGCGGCGCCGATGATCGCGGCGGCGAAGGTGGCGGCGACGACGGATTTGAACATGACGATCCCAGTCCCTGTGTTGGGATCAAGGATCGCAGCGGCCTATTGGCTGCGTCGGAAAAAAAAGCGCGCAATTTTATCTAACTGACCCAGGGTTAGTCGTGTTTTTTCTTAAGATTGACAGGCCGTAGACAGAAGGAGAGCAAATTGGTTGCAATCATTTACTTTAAGGATGCCGTAACCTTGCCGGCCGGTTAGCGCGGCCCGGTCGGCCCGGCTTCTTGAGCAGGTTCGCGGAAAACGTGAATTCGAGCTTGCAAAAGATATATCTTAGGCGTGGTTTATCCGACGCTGACGCCGCTCGAAAACATTGGCTACGCCAGCGCCAGCGTCGATGTGGCCAACCGCAAGCTCTACGCGATCACGCCCGAGGGCCAGAGCTTCCTGGGCGAAAACAAGCCTCAGGTCGACACCATTTTCGCCCGTCTCGCCGGGGAGAGCCAAACCGGCGGGTCGGGCGTCGCCATTGTCATCCGGGCAATGTGGAACCTGCGCGCCTCGGTCAAGCTCAAGCTCAGCGGCCGCGCGGCGACGTGCGAGCAGATCCAGGCGGTTTCCGACGTTCTCGACGAGGCGGCCAAAAAGATTGAGCGGATGTGAACGGCGCGCGGCGCCGGCTTGACGATTTCGCCGCGCCGCCCTACGTCCCGACCTCGGCGCCGACCTTGCGACGGCGCCGCTTGCGGGCGGCGCTGGGTCGCCCCGGTCTGGAGTGGTCTATGCCGGGAAATCTACCGCCACATCTGCGCAGGCTTGAGGCGGAATCAATCCACATAATGCGCGAGGTCGTCTCGGAATTTCGCGCGCCGGTGATGCTGTATTCGATCGGCAAAGATTCTAGCGCGATGCTGCACGTCGCGCTGAAAGCCTTCCATCCCGCGCCGCTGCCGTTCCCATTGCTGCATGTCGATACGACATGGAAATTTCAGGAGATGTACGCCTTTCGCGCCGAGACGGCCCAGCGCTACGGCCTCGATCTGCGCGTGCATATCAATCAGGACGGCTTGGCGCGCGGAATCAACCCCATCGTTTCGGGCAGCCAGCTTCACACCCATGTGATGAAGACCGAGGGCTTGCGCCAGGCGCTCGACGCCGGCAAGTTCGACGCCGCTTTCGGCGGCGCCCGTCGCGACGAGGAAAAGAGCCGCGCCAAGGAGCGCATCTTCTCGCACCGCTCCGCCCAACACGCCTGGGACCCTAGGAACCAGCGCCCAGAACTTTGGCGGCTGTTCAACACCCGCATTCGCGAAGGCGAATCCATGCGCGTGTTTCCTCTGTCGAACTGGACCGAACTCGACATCTGGGAATACATCAAATTCGAAGATATTCCGGTCGTGCCGCTGTATTTCGCGAAGCCCCGTCCGGTGGTCGAGCGCGCTGGCACGCTTATCATGATCGACGACGAGCGGTTCCCGCTTGACCCCGGCGAGGTCCCTGAGATGCGGCGCGTGCGCTTCCGCACGCTTGGCTGCTATCCGCTCTCCGGCGCGGTCGAATCCGACGCCGAGACGCTGGACGAAATCATCGCCGAGATGAAAGCCTCCACCACGTCCGAGCGCCAGGGTCGCCTGATCGACACTGACGAGGCGGGCTCGATGGAGAAGAAGAAGCGCGAGGGGTATTTCTGATGAGCCTGCCGACCCTGCGCTTCCTCACCTGCGGCTCCGTCGACGACGGCAAATCAACGCTGATCGGCCGTCTGCTTTATGAGCAGAAGCTGATCTTCGACGATCAGCTCTCCGCCTTGGAGAAGGATTCCAAGAAGCACGGCACCACCGGCGCCGACATCGATTTCGCGCTGCTCGTCGACGGCCTGGAGGCCGAGCGCGAGCAAGGCATCACCATCGACGTCGCCTATCGCTATTTCGCCACCGAGCGACGCTCCTTCATCGTCGCCGACACGCCCGGCCACGAACAATACACGCGCAACATGGCCACCGGCGCCAGCAACGCCGATCTCGCGATCCTGCTGGTCGATGCGCGCAAGGGCCTGCTGTCGCAGACGCGCCGCCATTCGATGATCGTCTCGCTGCTCGGCATCCGCCATGTCGTGCTGGCGGTCAACAAGATCGACCTGATGGATTACAGGCAACAGGTGTTCGACGACATCGTCGCCGCCTATCGCGAATTTTCCAAAGACCTCGGTTTCAAGACCTTGCAGCCGATTCCGCTCTCGGCGCGCTACGGCGACAATATGTCGAGCCGTTCGGAGCATACGCCCTGGTACAAGGGGCCGACGCTGCTTGAGCATCTGGAGACCCAGGACGTCGAGGAGGAGCGCGTCTCGGCGCCGTTCCGCTTGCCCGTGCAATGGGTCAACCGGCCGAACCTGGATTTCCGCGGCTACGCCGGCACGGTGGCGGGCGGGCGGGTGCGCGTCGGCGACGAGGTCGTCGTCGCCAATTCCGGCCGCGCGTCGAAGGTCAAGAGCCTCTATGTCGCCGATACCGTGGCCGAGACGGCTGAGGCCGGCGAGGCGGTGACGATGACGCTCGCCGACGAACTCGACATCGCGCGCGGCGATGTGCTGTGCCTGCCGCAGGCGCGACCCGAGGTCGCCGACCAGTTCACCGCGCATGTGATCTGGATGAGCGCCGACCCGATGCTGCCCGGCCGCTCTTATCTGCTCAAGCTCGGCGCCAAGACGGTCCCGGCGCAGATCACTGACTTGAAGCACCGCA
>JAJYDD010000235.1 GCA_021777795.1 Pseudomonadota bacterium
GCTGCAACAGGCCAAGGCGGCGCTTCAGCCGCGCTCCGGCCCGCTGATGATGCTCTATCGCATCAACGCCGGCGCCATTCCCGGCGATAGCTGGATTCAGCGCGGCGAGGGCGGCGGCCGCATCCTGGGCGAAGTCTGCCATTTCATAGACAGCCTCGCTTATCTCTGCGGCGCGTTGCCGATCGAGGTGCAGGCGAGCGCCGCCCAAGGCCACGCCGACGCGGTGTCGGCGATCATCCGCTTCGCCGATGGATCGGTGGGCACGATCGTCTATTCCTCGCTCGGCGATGCGAGCCTGCCGAAGGAATATCTGGAGGCCTTCGCCAACGGCCGCGCCGTCACGCTCGACGATTTCAACACGCTGACGATCCATGCCGGCGGCAAGGCGAAATCCGTGAAGGCGGCGCAGGATAAGGGCCAGGCGGCGCTGGTGGCGGCCTTCCTCGACGCCGCGCGCGGCAAGGCCCCGGCGCCGATCCCGCTGGAGGAGATCGACGCGGTCTCGCGCGCGACCATCGCCATCGAGGAGGCGCTGCGCGGCGCGCCGCTATGAAACTGCCGATCACGCTCATTCTCATCAGCTACAATGAGGAGATTCATCTGGAGCGTTGCCTGTCGCGCGCGGCGCCGCATGTCGCGCGCATCGTGCTGATCGACAGCTTCTCCACCGACGCGTCGGCGGCGATTGCTGAGAAGCACGGCGCCGAGGTCATAAAACATCCGTTCAAGAACCACGCCGACCAGTTCCGCTGGGGGCTGGAGGCGGCGAGCCCCACGACGGAATGGGTGATGCGCCTCGATTGCGACGAATATTTCGAGGACGACGCGTGGCCCGCGCTGGCGGCGCTGCTGCCGACGCTTCCCCCGGACGTCACCGGAATCAACGTGCGCCGCAAGCTGATCTTCCGCGAGAAGTGGATCCGGCACGGTCGCTATTATCCCGTCATTCTGCTGCGGTTGTGGCGCAATGGCGCGGCCGAGATGGAGCAGCGCTGGATGGACGAGCACATGGCGCTGACGCGCGGGCGCGCGGTGCTGCTCGAAGGCGGCGATCTTGTCGACCACAATCTCGCGGGGCTCACCGCCTGGACCGCCAAGCACAACCGCTACGCGACTCTGGCGATGGTTGACGCCATCAACCGCGAGCATCCGTTGTTTGAGGAAGACCGCCGCATAGAGGCCAGCGACAGTGCGGCGCGGCGCAACCGCTTCCTGAAGAACTCCGTCTACGGCCGCGCGCCGCTTTATCTGCGGGCGCTGCTGCTGTTCATTTATCGCTATGTGTTGCGCCTCGGCTTTCTCGACGGGCGCATCGGCTTCGCCTTCCATGCGCTGCACGGGTTCTGGGTGTTTCTGCTGATCGACGCCAAGATCGACGAGGCCCGCGACCTCATCCGCGCGCAGGGGCTGGAGGCGTTCAAGCAACGGCTGCGCGCGGAGCGCATCGAGCTATGAGCGCAAAACCCGTCGTTCTGGTCGCGCTCGGCTGTTTCTGGCCGGGCAACGACGCCAGCGGCCCCAACCAGAGCTTCATCGCGCTGGCGACGGCGTTGCAGGGCGAGTTCGAGTTCCGCGTCGTCGCGCGCGACCGCGAGCCGGGCGCGGTCGCCTCCTCTGCGCCGGCCGGCTGGGTCGATCTCGGCTTCGCCAAGGCGCGCTATCTCGACATCGGCCGCTTCGGCGCGCGCGGGCTTTCCGCGCTCCTCAAACAAACGCCGCATGACGTCTTATGGCTCAACAGCGTCTACGACCGCGAGTTCACTTTGCCGGCGCTGCTCGCCGGAGCGCGCGCGCCCATCGTCCTGTCGCCGCGTGGCGAGTTCGGGTCGGGCGCGCTGGAGGTGAAGGCTGCCAAGAAACAAGTCTTCCTGCGCCTCGCCCGCGCGCTCGGCCTGTGGCGCGGGATCGTCTGGCACGCGACCAGCGCGGCGGAAGCAAGGGACATCGCCGCCGAGGCGCCAAGGGCGGCGAAAATCGTCGTCGCCCCCAATCTCAGGCTGATGCTGACGCCGCCGCCGTTCACGCCGCCGGGGGAGGCCTTGCGGGTGATTTTCGTTGGCCGCATCGCGCCGATCAAGGGCCTCGCCTTCGCGCTGAAGGCGCTGGCGCAGGTGCGTGCGCCCGTCCGCTTCGAGATATTCGGGCCGCCCGAGGATGCGGCGACCTATGCCGAGGCGCGCGCGCTCGCCGAAGCCCTGCCGGCGCATGTCGAGGCCGTCTGGCGGGGCGCGGCGAGCAACGAGGCGATCGTGGAAGCCCACGCGCGCTCCGATCTGTTCCTGCTGCCGACGGGCGGCGAGAATTTCGGCCACGCCATTTTCGAGGCGCTCTCTTGCGGCGTGCCGGCGCTCATCAGCGACCAGACGCCGTGGCGGGGGCTGGAAGCCAAACGCGCCGGTTGGGATCTACCGCTGTCGGCGCCGGCGGCGTTCATTGCGGCGATGGAGGCCTTCGTCGCAATGCCAGCGGAGACGCGCGCGCAATGGCGCGAGGGCGCCCGCGCCTGCGCCCGCGCCTATGTGGAGGAGAGCGGCGCGGCCGAGGCGAGCGCGCGCCTGCTGCGCGAGGCGATGCGGTGAGGCTCGCCGTCGTCGTCTCGCATCCGATCCAATATTACGCGCCGCTTTGGCGGGCGCTGGCGGGCGAGCCGGGCGTCGAACTCAAAGTGTTCTTCGCCACCCGCGTCGGGCTCGACAAGACTTACGACGTCGAGATGCGCACGCAACTCGCCTGGGCGACCGATCTCACCGCCGGCTACGCCCACCAATTCCTGCCCCGGGCGGCGGCCTTCCAGCGTACCGGCTTTCATGTCGATAACCCCGGCGTCGGCGCGGCGCTGTCGCGCTTCGCCCCGGATGCGGTCGTGTTGCACGGCTATGGCTCGAAGACGCTGCTTCGGGCGCTTGTCTGGGCGAAGCTCCACCGGGCGCGCGCGCTGCTGGTCGCCGACTCCTCCGGCGATCTCTTAGCCCCCGGCTGGCGGCGGCGCGTCAAGCGGCTGTTGCTGCAACGCTACGACGCGGCGCTGACGATGGGCGACCGTAGCGAGGATCATCTGGCCAGCCTCGGCTTTCCCCGCGCGCGCATGTTCCGCACGCCGACGATGATGGACGAGGCGTTCTGGACGGCGCGACGCGAGCGCGCCCGCCTGCGCGCGGAGCGGCGCGCGGCGCTGGGCCTTGGCGAGGAGGCTTTCGTCGTGCTGGCGGCGGCGAAACTCTCGCCGCGCAAGCGCATCGGCGATCTCATCGCCGCCGCGCGCGGTTTGCGGGTCACGCTGCTGATCGCTGGCGAGGGCGAGCAGCGCGCGGCGCTGGAGGCGCAAGCGGCGCAAAGCGGCGTCGATGCGCGCTTCCTCGGCTTCGTCAATATCGACGCGCTGCCGGCGCTTTACGCCGCCGCCGACGCCTTCGCCCATCCCGCCGAGCGCGAGCCCTATGGGATGGTGGCGGTCGAGGCGGCCATCGTCGGCCTGCCGCTGCTGGTGAGCGACGACATGGGCGCCGTGGGGCCGGGCGCGATCGCGCGGCCGGGCGTCAACGCGCTGGCTTTTCGCGCCGGCGATGTGGCGGCGCTCGCCGGTCATCTGGCGCGGCTGCGCGAGGACACGGATTTGCGGGCCCTGCTCGCGGCGGGCTCGCTGCTGCTTTCGCAAGACCATGACGGCAAGAAAAGCGTCGCGGCCGTGCTTGCGGCGGCGGAATTCGGAAAAGCAAGTTAAAGGACTTGCCAAAAGGTTAACGTTCTGCAAATGTTCCGTTGGATACGGCGGAGGCGGGGCATGGTGACGCGCGTGGCGACGATGGCGTTCGAGGGCGTCGACACCCGCCCGGTGGATGTTCAGGTGCATATCGCCAGCGGCATCGTCGCCTTCAACATCGTCGGCCTCGCCGACAAGGCGGTGGCGGAATCGCGCGAGCGGGTGCGCTCGGCGCTCGTCGCCTCGGGGCTGGCGCTGCCGGCCAAGCGCATCACCGTCAATCTCGCCCCCGCCGATCTGCCCAAGGAGGGCAGCCATTACGATCTGCCGATTGCGCTCGGCGTCATGGCGGCGATCGGCGCCATTCCCGCCGATGCGCTGGACGCCTACGCCGTCGTCGGCGAACTCGCGCTCGATGGCACGATCAGCCCTGTCGCTGGCGTGCTGCCGGCGGCGATCGCCGCCAACGCGCGCGGATTGGGCCTCATCTGCCCGGGCGCCTGCGGGTCTGAGGCGGCCTGGGCGTCGAGCGAACTGGAAATTCTCGCGCCGCGCTCGCTGATCCAGCTCGCCAACCATTTTCGCGGAACCCAGGCCTTGAGCCGGCCGGCGCCGTCGATGCGCGCCGCCAGCGCGGATCTGCCGGATCTGCGTGACGTCAAGGGCCAGGAGAGCGCCAAGCGCGCGCTGGAGGTGGCGGCGGCGGGCGGCCACAATCTGCTGACTTTGTGTATATTATTGACACCTCGTGCAGGCCGCGCGAGAACGGCTTCATGGTCCGAAAAACCACGCCCGCGAAGAAGGCCGTCGAAGTGGCCCCGAAAAGAATCGTCGCCTATTCCTATGTCCGCTTCAGCACGCCGGAGCAGGCCAAGGGCGACAGCCGACGGCGCCATATCGAACGTGCGCGGGACTATGCGAAGCGGCATGGCCTCTTCCTCGACGAGAGCTTCCGCGACGAGGGCATCTCCGCCTTCAAGGGGAGGCATCGCGCCGCCGGCGGCGCCCTGAAGCGGTTCGTCGATCGCGTCGAATCCGGCGAGGTCGCGCAGGGCTCCTACCTGTTGGTGGAATCGCTGGACCGATTGTCGCGCGAGGAGGTCATCGACGCCCTGGAGTTCTTCCTGCGGCTGATGCGGCTCGGGCTCACCGTCGTGACGATCGGCGACGGGGAAAGGGTCTATTCGCGCGAGAGCCTGCGCGGCGACCATTCCCAACTGATGATGTCCCTGTTCGTGATGGCCCGCGCCCACGAAGAATCGGCGACGAAATCCGATCGCGTCGGGCGCGCCTGGGCGGCTAAGCGCGAGCGCGCCAGGGAGGCGGGGCAGGCGATGACGGCGCGTTGCCCGGCTTGGATTCGCCTCGTCGGCGGCCCGCGCACGGGGCGCTACGAACTGATCGAGGACCGGGCGGCGATCGTGCGCGATATATTCGCCAAGACGATCGCGGGCGTGGGGCGCCGCACCATCGTGCGCGGCCTGAACGCCGAGGGTTTTTCCGCATGGGGAGGAGGACAGGCGTGGCACGACAGCTACGTGCAAAAAATCCTGTCGAACCCGGCGGCCTACGGGGCCTTCGCGCCGCTCGGGAAACTCGCCGGCGGGGCCGACCAGGCCGCGGAGACGATCCCCGGCTATTTCCCGGCGGTCGTCGACGAGGAGACGTTCCGCCGGGGGCAGGCCGCCAGCAAGGCGCGCGGCGCCAGGACGGGGAGAACCGATCCGACGCACAGGAACCTGCTGCGGGGGATCGCCAAATGCGAGGCCTGCGGCGCCAACCTCGTTTTCATCGACAAGGGGGAGCGATCCAAGGGCCCCGTCCTCAAGTGCGGCAACGCCCATCGGTCGGCGGGCTGCACGCAGACGAAGCCCTATCCCTACGCATTCCTGGAGGTCGGCGTCATGTTCGGCCTCGGGAAAAAGCGCGCCGAATTGGCCGCCAACGCCGTGAGCGTGCGCCGCTCGGCGGAGGACGCGCTCGCCGCGGCGATGGCTCGGCGCGACGAGGCGAACACGGCGCACGAACGGCTGCTCGACCTCCACCTCGGCGGCGTCGCGATCACGGTAGAACGGATGCGGAAATCCACGGCTATTCTCGCGGCGCTGGAAGCGGCGGTCGCCGAAGCCGAGGCGGCGCTCGACCGCGCCAAGCTGACCAATCCCGAGGCCGACGTCGCGGACATGACGAAGATGTACGCCGATCTGGGAAGCCTGAAGCCGAAGGAGCAGGCGACCGCCCGCGCTGCGATGGCGGACAAGCTCAAGCGGCTTGTCTCGAAGGTCGTCGTCGGCGCCGACGGCTACGTCGTTCATCACGCGGACGGGACGACGACTAGCGGGTGGCGGATGGGTTGACTGTCAGCGCCGTGTGGCATCGTTGTGCGCCCGTCGCCAAGCCTTTTGTCGACGCCCGAATGGCCCATGGAGCGAATATGTCCGATCCTATCGATTCTTGGACGGAATCAAGTCTACAAGAATTGTTAGGGCAACCTGAGTCGATACGCCGTGAGTTCAAATCCGGTCAACTGTTAGAAAAAAATCCCCAAGAAAAGTGGGTCGAAGAGCTGTCGAAGGAGATATCGGCGTTCGCGAACACAGAGGGTGGTGAACTATTTATAGGTATTGATGAAGACAAGAGCGTGAAGGTAATTGCTCAGGGGGTGTGACGGTTGCGGCGAATTGACTCACCGGGTTTTTAGGGTCTGGTGCGCGGGCGACGAATCTGAATCTCTGGGTTCCATGGCCGCCGGACCGGACATTTCGAACCTTTC
>JAJYDD010000236.1 GCA_021777795.1 Pseudomonadota bacterium
AGCGCACCAGCGCGGCCGTCAGCGGCGCCGAGGCGTCGCTGCAATCAGCCGAGGCGCAACTCGCCTACGCCAAGGCGAACACAGGCGTCCTGGAGTCGCAGAAGAGCGAGGCCGTCCACGCCCGCGACGAACTCGCCAACGCGGTCGACCGCGCCGCGCGCGATCTCTCCTTCACCGAGATCCGCGCCCCGTTCGACGGCGTCGTCGGCAACAAGGCGATCGAGGTCGGGCAATATGTGCAGCCGGGCACGCGCCTGCTCGCCGTCGTGCCGCTCGACAAGGTCTATGTCGACGCCAATTTCAAGGAGACGCAGCTCGCCGACATCGTTCCCGGGCAGAAGGCGGAGGTCGCCGTCGACGCCTTCGACGGCAAGACCCTGAACGGCGTCGTGCGCTCGATCTCGCCCGCCTCGGGGTCGCAATTCACCTTGCTGCCGCCCGACAACGCCACCGGCAATTTCACCAAGATCGTCCAGCGTGTGACGGTTCGCATCGGCTTCGACGCCGACGCGGTCAAGTCGCACAAGCTGCGGCCGGGACTGTCGGTGGTGGCGACCATCCACACCCGCGACGAGGCGCTGCCGAAGCCCTCGCTGATGAGCGCGCTCGGGCTTGAAGGGGTGTGGGCGAAGGGCGTCTCGCTCGCCAAAGGTCAGCCGTGAGCGCGGTCGTTGCGGCCGTGCCGTCGGAAGCGTTCGACAAGCGCAAGCTCATCGCGTTCATCTTCATGGTGTTCGGGATGTTCATGGCGATTCTGGACATCCAGATCGTCTCGGCGTCCTTGAGCCAGATCCAGGCCGGCTTGTCGGCGAGCCAGGATGAGGTGACCTGGGTGCAGACCGCCTATCTGGTCGCCGAGGTCATCATGATCCCGCTCTCGGGGTTCCTGTCGCGGATGCTCTCGACGCGCATCATCTTCACCATCTCCGCCGCCGGCTTCACGCTGATGAGCGTGATGTGCTCGACAGCGACCGGCATCGGCGACATGATCGTCTGGCGCGCGCTTCAGGGTTTTATCGGCGGCGGCATGATCCCGACCGTCTTCGCCTCGGCCTATACGATCTTCCCGCGCTCGAAACTGCCGATCGTCTCGCCGATCATCGGCCTGGTCGCCACCCTCGCCCCGACCATCGGCCCGACCGTCGGCGGCTATCTCACCGACCTCTATTCCTGGCACTGGCTGTTCCTGGTCAACGTGCCGCCGGGGATCATGGTGACGATCGCCGCCTGGTTCCTCATCGATTTCGACAAGCCCGACTGGAGCCTGCTGCCGCGCTTCGATTGGACCGGGCTCGGCGCGATGGCGGCTTTTCTCGGCGCGATGGAATATGCGCTCGAAGAAGGCCCGTCGAAGGATTGGTTGGAGAGCCAGCCCGTCACCGCCGCGATCGTGGTTTCCGCGCTCGGCGCCCTCATCTTCTTCTGGCGCGCCTTCACCGCGCCGCAGCCGATCGTCGATCTCTCCGCCTTCCGCGACCGCAATTTCTGGACCGGCTCGCTGTTCTCCGCGATCATGGGCGTCGGCCTCTATGGCCTCACCTACATCTATCCGGTCTATCTCGCGGCGATTCGCGGCTACACGCCGCTGATGATCGGCGAGACGATGTTCGTCACCGGCGTCTGTATGTTCCTCACCGCGCCGATCTCGGGCCGGCTGATGACGCTGGTCGATCCGCGCAAGATGATCGCCATCGGCTTCGCCGGCTTCGCCTATGGCACGTATCTGGCCTCGAAAATCACTTCGGACTGGGATTTCTACGAGCTGCTATGGCCGCAGGTCTTTCGCGGCGTGTTCATGATGCTGTGCATGGTGCCGATCAACAATCTGGCGCTCGGCACGACGCCGCCGGCCAAGATGAAGAACGCCTCGGGCCTGTTCAACCTGACCCGCAATCTCGGCGGCGCGATAGGTCTGGCGATCATCAACACCATTCTCGACAAGCGCATGGATCTGCATCTGGCGCGCCTGCGCGATTCCGTCTCCTGGGGCCGCAACGTCGCCGAGGAGTCGATGGCCGATCTCACCGCCGCAATGGCCGCGCGCGGCTCGGACGCGGCGCTGGCGGCCACCAAGCAACTTGCGCTGATGGTGCGCCGGCAGGCCGAGGTGATGGCGCTCGCCGACGTATTCCTGGTGCTGACCGTCATCTATCTCGGCACGATCTGGCTCGCGCTGCTGATGCGGCGGCCGCAGATGGCGGGCGGCGGCGGCGGCGGGCACTAGCGCGCAAGGCCGGGGCAAGACGGCGCGCGCAAACCGCCTCCGAGCAGAGCGAGGGGGCGGATGATGACGGCAAGTTTGGCGGCGCCGGGCTTCGCGCCGATGACGCACGGCGTGGGGCTAGATCAATCCTTCTTCTCGCTCGATGCGCAGGCGGGCAGGCCTTGCGTGCTGGCCCTCATCGGCCGTCTCGGCATGGCCCAAGCCCGAGGGGCATTGCTCGCGCTCCAGGCCCGCGCGCGCGATTTCGCGGCGCTGGACGTCGATCTGGTCGCGCTCGTCGACATCGAAACTGAGTCCGCGCGCGAACTTCTGGCGCCTGACGTGCGGCTCGTTTTCTCGCACCCGGACGTATTCGCTGCCTGGGGCTTTACCCATGACGCCCCAGCCCTGTTCGCGCTCGACCGCGGCGGACGCCTCCTCGCCGGACCCAGCGACGAGGGCGGCGTCGGCGAGTTGCTGGCGGCGTTGGCGACGCTGCCGCGCGAGGCCGCATTCGACGACGCTTGCCCCGCACCCGTGCTCGCCGTGCCCAACATCCTGAGCCCGGCGCTGTGCCGCGAATTGATCGCGCATTTCGAGGCCGGCAAATCGGAATTCGGCGGCATGGCCTCGGTCGGCGGCGACGGCAAGTTCGTCCACAAGGTCGATGGCGGCAAGAAGCACCGCTACGACCTCGTGCTCGGCCCGCGCGATCCCTTCCTCAGCCCGGTGATGGCGGGAATCCTCACGCGCTGCCTGCCGGAGATGAAGAAGGCGTTCCACATCGACATCCGCCACACCGACCGCATTCTGCTCGCCCGCTACGACGAGAGCGGCGGCTATTTCCGCCGGCATCGCGACAATGCCGCGCCGAGCGTCGCCTTTCGCCAGTTCGCGCTGTCGATCAACCTCAACGACGATTACGAGGGCGGCCATGTGCTGTTTCCCGAATACAACGGCCGCCGCTATCGGCCGCGCGCTGGCGCCGGCGTAGTGTTCTCCTGTTCGCTGCTGCATGAGGCGGCGGCGGTGACGCGCGGACGGCGCTATTGCGCGCTGACCTTCCTGCACGATTCCGCGGCGCAAGCGTTGTGGATGGAGAGCCAGCGGCGCGCGTCTTGACGCGCCTCGCCCCCGCTGCTAATCCCCACAGCCATTGAAGGCGGAAAATACGTTTTTCGTCAATGACTTGGGTAGATTGGCGGGCGTCATGACGGTCAGGTTGCACGAAGGCGACGTGCCCCAGGGCTACGATTTCGGCCACGCGGTGGCGATCGACACCGAGACGATGGGGCTGGCGGTCGGGCGCGACAGGCTTTGCGTCGTGCAACTCAGCCGCGGCGACGGCGACGCCGAGGTGGTGCGCATCAAGCCCGGCCAGCGCGAGGCGCCGCGCATCGCCGCCATGCTCGCCGACCCTGAGATCGTCAAGCTGTTCCACTTCGGGCGCTTCGACATAGCGGTGCTCGCCAACGCCTTTGGCGTGATGCCGTCGCCGGTCTATTGCACCAAAATCGCCTCGAAACTGGCGCGCACCTACACGGACCGGCACGGTCTCAAGGATCTCGTCAAGGAATTGCTCGGCGTCGATCTCTCCAAGCAGCAGCAAAGCTCGGATTGGGGCGCGCCGTCGTTGAGCGACGCGCAACTCGCCTATGCCGCCTCCGACGTGCTGCACCTGCACGCGCTGCGCGACAGACTCGACGCCATGTTGAAGCGCGAAGGCCGCGACGCCCTCGCGCGCGCGGCCTTCGCTTATCTGCCCGATCGCGCACGGCTCGATCTGGCGGGGTTCGAGGCGGTGGACATTTTCGCCCACGCCTCGCCCTGAGAACGCGCTACTTCTTGATGCAGGCGATGACGGCTTTGCCGCCCTCGCAGGCCGCCCCGCTGGTGTCGGAGATTTTCGGCGTCGCATTGTCCCCGACGCAATAGGCGCTAATCATCGTCTCCCCATCCGCACAGGACGCCTTGCCGTCGCCGGTGACGACGTTGATCGCAGCGCCCGCAGGGCCGGCGTCGCCCTTCGCACCCACCAGGCCCGCCTCGCCCTTCGGACCCGCTTCGCCCTTCGGACCTGCGGGACCAGCAGGGCCCGCCTCACCCTTCGGACCCGCCTCGCCCTTTGGACCAGCGGGACCAGCCGGGCCCGCCTCACCCTTCAGACCCGCCTCGCCCTTCGCTCCTGCGGGACCAGCCGGGCCAACCTCGCCCTTGGGGCCGGCAGGGCCAGTCGGGCCGACCGCGCCGGTGGGGCCTGCCGGACCCGCAAGGCCCGTGTCGCCCTTTGGTCCCGTCGCGCCCTTCGGGCCGGCGGGGCCGACGGCGCCGATGGCTCCGGGATCGCCCTTCGGGCCCGGCGACCCTTTGTCGCCGGGGTCGCCCTTCGCGCAGGCCGATATAGCAAGCACAGCGCAGAGCGCCGCCGTCGTCATTGAAAGTTTCAAGTAATCCCCCCTCGCCCAAGCCTGGCGCATTGGCGCCGGCGTAACGTCAAGCCGGCGTCGCCATCAGCATACGCAAAAATCTACGGCCTGAAAGACAGGTTTGTTAATTTTGCGCGGCGCGCCGCAGCGCTCGCGGCGGATGGCCGTAGACGCGCAGGAACGCCCGGCGCATGCGCTCGGGATCGCCGAACCCGACCTCGACGGCGATGCGCTCGATCGGCTCGGCGCTGGTCTCGATCAAGGCCCGGGCGGCTTCCAGCCGCAGCCGCTCGATGGCGCGGGCCGGCGACGCCCCCGTCTCGCGGGCGAAAGCGCGCGAGAAATGGCGCGGGCTCATCGCCGCCTGCTCGGCAAGGCGCTCGACGCCGAGCGGTTCGCCGAGCCGCTCATGCGCCCAGCCGAGCAGCTTCGAGAACCGCCCCTCGCGCCGCTCCATCTCGGCGAAAGCCGAGAACTGCGATTGGCCGCCCGAACGCTGGCGATAGACGACGAGCTGGCGCGCCGTGCGCCGCGCGATGTCCTCGCCGAGATCTTCGGCGATCATCGCCAGCGCGAGGTCGATGCCGGCGGTGATGCCGGCCGAGGTCCACACCGAATCGTCGCGCACATAGATGCGGTCAGCCTCCAGCCGCACGCGCGGATAGTCTCGCGCGAATTCGGCCCCGCGCTGCCAATGGGTGGTCGCCCGCCGGCCGTCGAGCAGCCCGGCCTCGGCGAGCAGGAACGCGCCCGAGCAGACGCTGGCGACGCGCCGCGCCTCGGCCGCGCGGGCGCGGATGAGGCCGATGAGGTCTGCGTCGCGCACGGCTTTGCGCGTCCCGTCGCCGCCTGCGACGAGCAGCATGTCGAGCGGGCCGGCCTCGGCGAGCGCGACCGCCTGCATCGCCGCGCCCGAGGAGCTTTCGACCGCGCCGGCGGTTTTGGCGACGACCGACAGCGCATAGGCGCCCTCGCGATAGCGCGCCGCGATCTCAAAGGCGGCGATCGGGCCGGCGGCGTCGAGGATCTGGAAGCCGGGAAACAGCAGCATCCCGATTCGGCTGGTCATGTAGCGTCTCGAAACGAGGGAAACTCGTCATTTACGCCATAAAGCCTGCGCGTCAAAATCGGGCGTCCCGCACAGGAGCCCGCCATGAACCAGCCTTTCCGCATCGTCGAAGCGATCTATCCCGGCATGACGCAACTGGATTTCACCGCGCCGCACACGGTGTTCTCGCGCCTTCCCGGCGTCGAGGTCATCGTCGCCTCGGCGCAAGGCGGCGAGGTGCGCTCGGAAGGGGCGCTGACCTTCGCCGGCGTCCGGCGGCTAGCCGACATCGAGGCTTGCGATCTCTTGTTCGCACCCGGCGGGCGCAACGCCACAATCGTCATCAACGACCGCGCCTATATGGACGAGTTCGAGCGGCTCGCGTCGGGCGCGCGCTATCTGACCTCCGTCTGCACGGGCTCGCTGATTCTCGCCGCGACTGGGCGCCTGCGCGGGCGCCGCGCCGCCTGTCACTGGGCCTGGCGCGAGCTGTTGACGCTGTTCGACGCCATTCCCGATCCCTCCCGCGTCGTGCGCGACGGCGACATCTTCACCGGCGGCGGCGTGACGGCGGGGCTCGATTTCGCGTTGACGGTGGCGGCCGAACTCGCCGGCCTCGAATTTGCGCAAGGCTTGCAACTGGCGTTGGAATATGCGCCGAGCCCGCCGTTCAATTCCGGGCGACCGGAAACGGCCCCGCCCGAGGTGCTGGAGACGATTCTGCGGGCGATGCGGGGGGAAGCGGCAGCGCGCGAAGCCGAGGCGAGAACGGCGGCGGCGCGGCTGAAGACCG
>JAJYDD010000237.1 GCA_021777795.1 Pseudomonadota bacterium
TGCCGCTGGCCTGGTTCAAATGGAGGAAATGGTGGTGAACAAGGGGCTTTTTCCCCAACCCCTGCTCGACGTCGCCCAAGAGTTGCTCGACGTCTGCCGGGAGCGCGGCCTGAAGATCGCGACCGCCGAATCTTGCACCGGCGGGCTCGTGGCCGGGCTGCTGACCGAGATCGCCGGCTCCTCGGACGTAGTGGAGCGCGGCTTTGTCACCTATTCCAACGATTCCAAGCAAGAGCTGATCGGCGTCCGCGCCGAGACGCTGGCGGCGCATGGCGCGGTGAGCGAGGAGACCGCGCGCGAGATGGCGCAAGGCGCGCTCAGCCATTCGCGGGCCGATATCGCGGTCAGTATCACCGGAATTGCCGGCCCCGGCGGCGGCAGCGAGTTGAAGCCGGTCGGGTTGGTGCATTTCGCCTGCTACGGGCCGGGCGAGCGACGCTTCGCGGTCGAGCGGCGGTTCGGCGAGCGCGGGCGCGGCGCGGTGCGGCTGGCCGCCGTCGAGCAGGCGCTGGCGTTGCTCGCGGATGCGGCGGGCGGCGGGGATGCGACTTTAAATTCGCCTTGAAGGAGGCGAATCGAGCAACGTCAGCCCTATGTAAGTCGTACCGTAAAGGTGGAGCGTACGGCTCTTAGAACGAGGAAGTGAAATGAGAACGATCTATCTGGCGGCGGCGCTCGGCGCCCTCGGGCTTGCGGGCCTCGGCGCCAACCCGGCCAGCGCCGTCGGGCTAGGGCAGCAATACCCGCGAGCTTGCGCTTCCGGCTATCATGCCGATTCGCAAGGCAACTGCCAGTCCAACGAGGTCCAGTACAACCGCTTCTGCGCGCCGGGGCTGGTATATGAGCCGGATCCCCTCGGCTGGCGTTGCGATCCGCCGGCCCCGAACGGCTATTAGCCGGTCACGCAGGCTTGCCGTAAATCTTATCGGCCCGCGCCTCGAAGGCGCTGGCGAAGGTGCGGAAAATGGCGTCGAACATCGAGCCCATCAGAATCGCGAACAATCGCGATTTGAACTCGTATTCGATGAAGAACTCGACCTTGCAGCCCTCGGGCGTTGCGACGAAATCCCAGACGTTGCGTAGCCGGCTGAACGGCCCCTCGACGTAATCGACGGTGATGCGCAGCGCCTTGCGGTCGAGCGTGTTGCGGGTGACGAAGCGTTCGCGGATCGCCTTGTAGCCGATTTCCATTTCCGCCAGCACGATCGGGTTGCCGTTGGCGTCCTGCCCGCGCGGCCGCGTCTTCATGCTGACGCAGAACGGCAGGAACTCGGGGTATTTGTCGCTGTCGGCGACGAGGTCGAACATCTCAACCGGGCTGTGGCCAACCGCGCGCGTACTGCGAAAAGAAGGCACGCTCAGCTCTCGTAGGCGATAAACGCATAGATGGCGGCGAACAGCACCGCCGATATGCCCGTCGTCGCCAAGAGCTTCAGCCCCATGCGAATAGCGACGGGCGAGCCCGCGTCGGTGCCGACCTGATGCTCGGTTCCCGTCTCCGCATGGCTGCGCACGCCAAACGGCAGCACCGCGAACAACACCACCCACCAGATGGTGTAAAAAATGGCGATGCCGAAGGCGAGCGACATGCCGCTTACTTCGCCGGAGCCTGCGCGGGCGCGTTGCCGCCCTTGAGCTGGTCGAGCAGGTTCGGCTGCGCCGGCGTCTGCGTCGAGGATTTGGTCGCCGGCGCCGTCTCGTCGATAATCGAGCGCGGGGCGCGGCTCCAGCCGGCGATGATCGACATCAGCAGCGCCGAGACGAAGAACAGCGTGCCGAGGATGGCCGTCGCGCGCGACAAGGCGTTGGCCTGCCCGCGCCCGGTCATGAAACCGCCGCCGCCGCCGGTCCCCAGCGCTCCACCCTCGGAGCGCTGCAATAGCACCACGGCGACCAGCGCGATCACCACCAGAAGGTGGATGACGATCAGCACTTGCATCATCTCAGTCGGTTCCTCGCCGGACGCGCCGGCCTGCGCGCGCTGTCAGGCGCGGCCCAAAAAAATCTGCGCGGCCTTAACATGGGCGCGACCGCCCGTCCACGATCAGCGCGGCGCCCGTTTTCGCGCCGCCGCGCGTCGCGCCGCCGCCAGGGCGAGCCCGCCCCAATGCTTCAACAGGTCGGGATCGTCGTAGGCCTCGGGGACGAGCCGCCAGTAGCTGGTTTCGCGCGACGCGCCGCGTTGCTCGTAGGTGAACGGCGCCGAGCCCGCCGCAACGAAAGCCGCGCGCGTTTCGGCGTCCGTCTTCAGATAAAGCTCGCCGCGAAGTGCGATGGCGAAGCACAGGCCGTCGGCGAAAACCCCGACGCCGCCGAACATGCGACGAACCGTCACGGGGCCGAGGGGCGCCAGAAGCTCCCGCAGCCCCTCGGGGTCCATCAGGCGGTGGCTTCGAGCCCGGCGGCATCGGCGGGCGTGATCGCCACGCTCTCGCCGCAGCCGCAGGACGAGGTCTCGTTGGGATTGTGGAAGGTGAAGGAGGAGCCGAGCCGGTCAGCCTTGAAGTCCATCTCGGCGCCGAGCAGGAACAGCACCGCCTTGGGGTCGATGAGCACCTTGACGCCCTTGTCCTCGATCACCTCGTCGAGCGGCTCCACCTTCTCGGCCAGTTCCATCGTATAGGACATGCCGGCGCAGCCGCCGTTGCGCACGCCGACCCTGAGCCCGGCCGAGGGAGTCTGGGCCTTGGCCATGATCTCCTTGACCCGGGAGGCTGCGGCCTCGGTCAAACTCATCACCTTCCTGCGCGAAAGTCGCGAAGCCATTTGCTTATCTCCGTGCGCCGGGTTCAAGGCCCGGGACGTCCGCGATAGATATAACACCGACTGCGTCATTTTCGAAGGGGTCGCGTTGCTGCGGCCTTTGTGGCAAAGCGGCGGCGATGACCGACCTTTCCACACTCTCCCTGATCGCCCGCATCGCCGAGGCGCTGGAGCGTCTCGCGCCCCGGCCGCCCGAGGCGCCCGATTTTCGCGCCGCCGACGCCTTCGTCTGGCGCGCCGCCGACGAGACGGCGCAGCCGGTGGCGCGCGTCAACCGCGTCGATATCGCGCTGCTGAAAGGCGTAGATCGCGCCCGCGACACGCTTTTGGAGAACACGACCCGCTTCGCGCGCGGCCTGCCGGCCAACAATGCGCTGCTGTGGGGCGCGCGCGGCATGGGCAAATCCTCGCTGGTGAAGGCCGCCCACGCCAGCGTCAACGCCGCGCGCGGTGACGAGCGGCCGTTGAAGCTCATCGAAATCCACCGCGAGGACATCGAGAGCCTGCCGGCGCTGATGGGGCTTTTGCGCGCCGATCCGCATAAATTCATCGTGTTCTGCGACGATCTCTCCTTCGATGGCGGCGACGCCTCCTATAAGTCGCTGAAGGCGGCGCTGGAGGGCGGAGTCGAGGGGCGGCCGGCCAATGTGCTGTTCTACGCCACCTCGAATCGCCGCCACCTGCTGCCGCGCGACATGATGGACAACGAACGCTCCACCGCCATCAACCCCGGCGAGGCGGTGGAGGAGAAAATCTCGCTGTCGGACCGTTTCGGCCTCTGGCTCGGCTTCCACAAATGCAGCCAGGACGAATATCTCGGCATGGTGCGCGGCTATTGCGAATATTTCGGCCTCAAGGCCGCCGATGACGAGATCGAACGCGACGCGCTCGAATGGGCGACGACGCGCGGCTCGCGCTCTGGGCGCACCGCTTGGCAGTTCGTGCAGGATCTCGCTGGCAGCCTCGGCGTGCGGATGGAGCCATGAGGCCGCCCGTAGCCCCCACACGGTCGCATCAGGTCTGCGCGCAAGGGCGCACATGGAGCGACGATTACGCCTGGCTGCGCGCCGAGAACTGGCGCGAAGTGTTGCGCGATCCCGCCGCGCTGCCGCAGGAGATCCGCGTCTGGCTCGAAACCGAGAACGCCTATAGCGACGACATGCTCGCCCCGCTCGCGAGCCTGCGCCGCCAACTCGTGCGCGAGATGCGGGCGCGGCTGAAGGAGGACGACAGCGACCCCGCCGCCCCGGACGGCCCGTGGAGCTATTACACGCGCTTCCGCCACGGAGGCCAGCATCGCCTCTATTGCCGCCGCCCGCGCGGCGGCGGGCGCGAGACCGTGCTGCTCGATGGCGACGCGCGCGCGGGCGAGAGCGGGTTCTTCCAAATCGGTCACACCCGCCACGCGCCGGGCCATGCCCGCTTCGCCTGGAGCGCCGACGCCTCGGGCTCGGAAATGTACGAAATCCGCGTGCGCGACCTCGCGACGAGCGCCGACCTGCCGGACGTCATCCCCAACACCACCGGCGATTTCATCTGGACGCGCGACGGCCGCGCCCTGCTCTATGTGTTGCAGGACCAGGATCACCGCCCGTTCCGCATCATGTTGCACCGGCTGGGCGTCGAGGCCGACGCGCTCGTCTACGAGGAGCCGGACCCGGCGTGGTTCCTCAGCCTGCGCGCGACGCGGCTTGGCCGGCGCGCCTTCATCCATGTCCACGGCCACGAGGCGCAGGAGTTCCACGTCGTCGATCTCGAAGCGCCGCTGGCGCCCCCCCGCCTCATCGCCTCGCGTGCGCTGAAACTGCGCTATGAGCCCGTCGATCACGGCGACCAGTTTTTCATCAAGAGCAACGCCCGCGCCCGCGACTATGAGATCGTAACGGCGCCGGTCGAGACGCCGGAGCCGGAGCATTGGCGCCCGTTCCTGCCCCCCGTCGAGGGGCGGCTGATCGAGGGCGTGACGGCGTTCCGCGATTTTCTCGTCGTGCTGGCGCGCCAGGATAACCGGCCGCGCATCCTTGTGCGCGATCTCGCCAGCGGCGCGGAGCACGAGATCGCCTTCGAGGCGCAGACCTATTTCCTCAAGCTGGAGACGACGTTCGAATTCGATGCGCCGATCTGCCGCTTCAGCTTTTCCACCTTCGCCAGCACTCAGGAAACCTACGATTACGACATGGCGGCGCGCCAGCGCCTGCTGGTCAAGAAGCAGGCGACGCCGCCGGGCTTCGAGGCGGGGGCCTATGTCGTCGAGGCGATCGAGGCGGAAGCGGCCGATGGCGCGCGCGTGCCGGTTTCGATCCTGCGCCGACGCGACAGGCCGCTCGACGGAACCTCGCCGCTGCTGATCCACGGCTACGGCGCCTATGGCTACAGCCTCGACGCCGCTTTCGGGCCGAACCGGTTCTCGCTGGTGGATCGCGGCTTCGTCTTTGCGTTGGCCCATGTGCGCGGCGGCACGGAGAAAGGCTTCGGCTGGTACGAGGCCGGCAAGCTCGGCCATAAGCCCAACACCTTCTCCGATTTCATCGCCGCCACGCGGGCGCTGGTCGCGAAGGGCTACGCCGATCCGCGACGCATCGTCGCGCAGGGCGGCAGCGCCGGCGGGCTGCTGATGGGGGCGATCGCCAATATGGCGCCCGAGCTTTACGCCGGCATCGTCGCCGACGTGCCCTTCGTCGATGCGCTCAACACCATGCTCGACGAGACCCTGCCGCTGACGCCGCCCGAATGGCTGGAATGGGGCGATCCCGTGCGCGATCCCGAGGCTTTCGCCGTCATCGCCAGCTATAGCCCCTATGACAATGTGAAGGCGCAGCATTATCCGGCGATTCTGGCGCTGGCGGGGCTCGCGGACCCGCGCGTCACCTATTGGGAGCCGGCGAAATGGGTCGCCAAGCTGCGGGCCACGATGACCGGCGGCGGGCCGATCCTGCTGCATACCGCGATGGGCGCCGGCCACGGCGGGGCGCCGGGGCGGTTCGACCGGCTGGAGGATGTCGCCCGCATCTACGCTTTCGCCATCGCGGTCGCGGAGGGGCGCCCGTTCGGCGACTGAACTTGCGCTGACGCAAGGCGGCGACAAGGCCAAGGGGTTAGCGCGGGGCGCGCTTTCAACCCCGGATCCCCGTATGAACGACCCAGCTTCCCCGTCCAAAACCGGCTTTTTCGGCGTCGCGGACAGCCGATTCCACTTCGCAGCCTTCGGAATCGTCGCGCTGGTCGCGGCGTTGTTCCAGTTCGGCTATCCGCTCGTCATTTCACTGGCGGTGCTGGCGGCTTTCAGCGCCCTCGGGCTGCTTGTGGGACTGACGGCGATCGACCTCGTCAACGCCAAAAAGCCCGCGCCGCAGGAAGCCCCGGCCCGCCACGCGGCGGCCGAGGCGGCTTGACAGACGGTTCATATATGAACTAACCGCCGTCGCGCTTGCGCGGCGGTCCAACTCTGGTAATCGCCGGAGCGCAACGAGGGAGCTTGCGTCCATGCCCGGCGAGACTGACCTGCCCGCACGCGAGGCGATGGAATATGATGTCGTCATCGTCGGCGCCGGGCCGGCGGGATTGGCGGCGGCGATCCGGCTGAAGCAACTCGACGCCGAGCGCAGCGTCGTCGTGGTGGAGAAGGGCT
>JAJYDD010000238.1 GCA_021777795.1 Pseudomonadota bacterium
CTGGCTCGCCGACAGGCGGTAGCTGGCGCCGATCTCCTTGTGCGAGGGCACGCGCTTGCCGCGCCCCCAGGCGTCCGCCACCGAAAACGCGGTGGCTATGCCGCCATCGAGCGCGCAAACGGCGCGGAGCGCTCCGTCGGGTTCGCCCAGCGCCACACCGATGGCCGGCTCCGGCCTGCCGAAACCCATCGTCAGCCGCCCGACCAGTTCCGCCCCGCGCGGCCGCGTCGCGAAACGCGAGCGGTCTTGCGCGAGCAGCGCTAGGCTGGAGAGCGCCGCCTCGTGGCGTTCGCCCTCTTGGGCGATCCACATGTCGGTCGGGCGCAGGATCTTCAGCCGCCGGTCGTACCAGCCTTGGCTGATCGCCAGATGGCCCGAGCGCTGAGCCAGCGAGATGACCGTGCGCAACACCCGCGGACCGCAATTCTCGCGGCCGTCGCCCTGCTGCGGGTTGGACTGGCTGAGCAGACGCTCGAAGGTGGCGCCGTCGTCGGGGTTGCTGGTGGCGTTGCTGAAATGAAGATAGAGGATGCACTTCAGGATGCGCCGCCGGGCGCCGGAGGAAATCACCTTGTTGAAACCGGCGAGCCCGCGCCGCCAACTGACGAAGGCTTCGATGTAACTGGTCGCCGCAGCGTCGAAGTTGCGGTCTGCGGCGATGGATCGCGCGTAACTGTCGAGGGAATCGGTCGACTTGCGCATGTTCGTAAACCTGCCGGGTGGACTTTCCTCGCCGGCATTTGCGATGTCCGCGGCTCGCGCCATCGTCTTTTCGCCGACGCGCCATACATGACGCGGGGGCCGGCCAAAGGGTGTGGCGAAAATATCCACTCGTGATTTGGTAAATTCGCGACGCCCGCTTGAGGCGTTCAGGCCTTGAACGCGCGCTGGGAAAAGGTCTGCGCCTCGAACGCGAAGGCGTGTTCGGCGAATACGGCCAGAAAGCGGCTCAGCGTGTCGAGATAGGCCTCGGCGAGCGGGCCGGCGTCGACCAACCGGCCGCGCGCGGCGGTGCGGATGAGGCCGAGCGATTCGGCGTTTTTGAGCACGGCGCGAATTTGGCTCGGCGAGATGTAGAACTGGCGCGAGAGTTCCTGGGAAGTCGGCAGATCCTCGCCGCGCCAGTGGCGGTCGATGGCGGTCGTCAGGATCATTCGGCCGCCTTCCAGGCGCAACAAGGCGTTGAAGACGTCCGGCTCTCGCTGTGGATGGAACTCGGCCCTGAGGAAGGCGCGCCCGAGACGTGTAAGGACCTCGGAAAGAAATTCGGGATTCCGGCTCACCCTTGCGCTGAGATCGAGACCAGGCGCGAGATCGTCGAAAATGCGGAACGCCATCGCATAGACGTCGCGGGTCATGGCCAGCAGGGACTCGGAGGGCTCGAATATGCGCAGCCGAGCGTCCTCGGGACTGCGCGTCTGCATGAGCAGGCCGGCGATCTGGGCCAGACGCAGCGCCGAGCGCGTAGCCCGCGCGCCGATCTGATCGCGCGCCGCCGCAAGCGCGGCCAGACGCTCGAAAGTCGCGCCATGCGCGTTGCCGGGTTCGCCACGGGTGAAATGCAAATAGCAGGCGTGTTCGAGCAAACGCTCGCGCCCGAGGTTAGAGAGCACCTTGTTGAGAACGCCAAGCCGCGCCCGCCATTGCAGATAATCGGCGGTGAAGCGACGGATAGCGTCGACGACATGCGGATGCGATCGGATCGCATCCGCCAATTCCTTGGGCTCGCGCCGCATTTAATCGCCTTGCCGGTCTCCCCGCCCGGCACGAGCGGGCCACGGCGCAACTATATCCAACAACGATCCGAGAAATCGAGAGGGCGAAAAAAGAAAGTTAAAATATTCGTGCGTAATCGACTCGCATTGGAAAGAGCGATCGAGGCCTCGGCCGGCGGGTCAGCGGCTGACCCTTGTCAGCACGTCGGTGATCGGGTCGCTGGTCCAGGCGTGGGTGACGAAATCCTCGTGCGCGACGTCGCCGGAATCAACGAAGGCGACCGTGCCCGGCCCCAAACTGTCCGGCACGCCGGTCACGGTCGGCACGCCGTCGCGTTCGAGCCTTTCGCGCAAGGCCGCGTTCTCCGCCTTCGACGACGAGGCATAGGCGCTGACGAAGAACGCCCGCCCGCGCTCCTGTTCGATCCAGCGTGCGAATTTGTCCGTCTCCCCATAGAGCGCATCGAGCAGTACGACGCCTTTGACGCGATCGCGCGCGCCGCCGTGGGCGAGCGAATAGGCGGCCGGCAGATAGCCGCCGCTATAGGCGACGATGACGACCGGATAACGTGCGAAATCGGCGTGGCTGGCGTTGGGATAGAAGCGGGCGAGCTTGTTCTCGGCCTCGTCGAGGAAGGCGGCGAAGGCGCCTTCGCGCCAGAAATTGCCGGCGCTGGAATCGCGCGCGTCGACCGCCATCTGCGGCGCGATCAGCACCGCATTGAGCCGAGAGGCGGCGACTTGGCGCGGCGTCTCCTGGCGGGCGACGACGTCGCGGGCGAGGGTGGCGTTGTTGCCGTGGAAATAGACGACGATGACGCCGGGCGCCTTGGGATCGAAATTTGGCGAGGCCGCCACCAGCACATGGCGGTCGTTGTAGGTCTCGTCCTGCCAATGGACGCCGCCGCGCGAGGATTTGTGGCCGAGGCGGCCGTTCTCGTCGACATTGAGGAACGGCCGGCCGCCGTCGCCCTCCTGCGAGGCCGGAATGTCGCCGTGATAGGGGAAGGCCGAGTTGCGGAACTCGACATAGGCGACATCGACGCCGCCGATGTCGGAGAACTGCGCCGGCGCGGCGGGGGCCGTGGTGGACATTTGCGGCGGGCTAGGCGCGGTGGCGCAGCCGGTCAGCGCCAGCGCCAGCCCGGCGGCGCCAAGAAAGGCGCGAAGTCGCGTTGATCGCATTAGCCCCCTCCACCGCAAGACTCCCTCAGGCCGTCCGCTGCGACATTACACCGCCAAAGGCCGGCCAGGCCACGAAATAGGCAAGCGCCGCGACCTCGATGACGGAGGCGAGGCCGAAGCTGGTCGCCAGCACCGGCGCCGCCGCCGCGCCGATCACCGAGAAGCAGCCGTTGACGCCCCAGGCCCAGATGAACATGTGCTCCTTGCCGAGCCGGCCCAGCGTCGTCATCGCCACCGACATCGGGAAGCCCATCAGGAACGCCGGCGGCGCGATGAGCGCGAAGCACAAGGCGAGCCGCTCGGCGTAAGGGTAGGCGCCGATGGCGTCGAGCGCATAGTCGAGATAGAGCGCATAGCCCGCCAGCATCGCCGCCACGACGACGAACAGGATCGGCATGAAAACCCGCTTGATCGGCAGCACGCGCTCCGAGACCAGCGCGCCGAGGCCGGAGAACACAAGCATCCCGGTGATGAGAATGGTCGCCGAGACGGTGGGATTGCCGAGCGCCATGACGAAATGGGCGATGAGCCCGACCTCGACCATGATGTAGCCGGCGCCCAGGCAGCCGAAATACAGCACCGTGCGCGCCTTACCCGGCGTCTTGGAGAAAATCGAGCGCCAGCCGAAGATCAACGGGATCACCATCAGCACGGCGGCGGTGAGGCAGGCGACGCCGAGCGTCGCCCAGATCAAGAGATAGCCCCACTCGTCTTGCAACGGCTCCAGCCGTTCGGGATGGCTGAAGATCCCTGGCAGATCCTTAGTCTTCACATAGCCGGTGAAATAGGGATGGTCGTTGGTCAACTTCTGGATGTTGAAGACAAAGCGGTTGGCGATGTCGGAGGCGTCGCCCTTGACCAACGCGGCCCATAACATGCGTCCCATCAGCGTCGAGGGCAGCACGCTGTCGTCGGGCGCGGCGGCGCCGGGGGCGTCGTCTGCGGGCGCGGTCGGGTCGGAGGCGTCTCCGGCGGTCGGCCCATTCTGCGGCGAGGAGTTGAATTGCGCCGCGTAATCGCTCAGCACGCGATCGTTCTGCGCGCCGACGTAATGGAAGCCGGGCGAATAGATTTCGTCGAACGACATGGCGTGCGTGTGCTGGCGCAGCGCCGCGACCTCATCCTCGGTGAAGCCGCCGCGCTTGTAGAGTACCGTCGCCGTCGAGAGATAGGAGGAGACGACGAAGAACGAATTGCGCATCTGGTCGCCGTCGAGGGCGCGCGAGGCGGCGGCAATCGTCATATAGAGCCGCAGCACCGATTTCGGCGGCTCCTCCTTGTTCCAGATGGTGACCGACAGCACGCCCCCCGGCGCCAGGGCGCGCATATAGGTCTCCATCGCCTGCTGGGTGTAGGGGAACTTCTCCACCACAGCGAAGCCGCCGGGGTTCGACAGGCCCGTGGAATCGGCGAGGCTGAGGTCGATGACATCGTAGGTCTGCTTGGTGTGCGCGAGGAAGTGGCGACCTTCGTAATCGACGACATGCACCCGGCCGAGAATGTTGTCGGTGAAGGTTTTGAACACATCGCCTTCGAAGGCGTCCAGAATCGCCCGATTGCCCTCGGCGACGGTCACGTCCTTGGCGCCTGCCGCCAGGGCCACCTCGGTCGAGATGCCGCCGCCGAACTGGGCGACGAACACTTTCGGGTCCTTCTTTATCACATAAGGGTAATACATCGGCAGGTAGCGGAAATAAGCGTCTTCCTTCGCGCTCAGATGGCGCATGACGCCAATTGGGCCGTCGCTGTCGATGTAGAGGCCCATGTAAGCATTTGCTGGCATCTGCGGCAGGTTGAACGCGGCGTTGTCAGACAGACCCGGCGCGAAATGAAGATAAGAGGTCGTATAGGCTTGAAGGAAACCGAAGGGCGAGGCGCTCTCGTAGACGAGTTTGGCCTCTGGCAGACGGCGCGCGTAGGAGGCGCCCTTGTAGTCATTGACGGCCAGACGCGGCAGGCCGAGCCCCGGCGCCAGCAGGAAATGGCCGGCGAAGGCGACCACGGCGGCGAGCGCGAACGGGATGCGCGCCCAGCGCCCGCCGGGCAGGAACGTCCAGGCCAGGCACGCCGCCATCCATAGCGCCAGCGGCGCCGCGATGAGATTGACCGGGTTCAGCAGATACATCGCGCCCAGGAACACCAGCCCCGAAAGCCCGGAACCGGCGAGATCGGCGAAATAGACCCGCCCGAACGTCTTGTTACTCTTCAGGAACACACAGCCCAAAAACAGCGCGCCGCCAAGGAAGGGCGTCAGCGAGGCCAAGAAAATCGCTAGCAGCTTCCACTTCTGCGCGGGATCGGAGACGAGATAGATCGGATTAAACTTGAGGCTCTGCACATAGAGATTGGCCGCCACCGCCAGCGGCCCCATGATCCCGAGCCCGAAGGTCGCCGCGCCCTGCCAGTGGCGCTGGAACCACGATTTCGCCGACGCCATCACCGCGCTGACGAGGCCGAAGCCGAGCATGGCGAGACTGACCACGAGCGAGCCGAAATGCGTCCAGTTGCCGACGGCGAACACGCGCATGATGTCGATTTGCAGCGCGATGACCGAACCCGCGGCAAGCGCGACCGCGAGATAGAGGGCGAGCCGGCCGCGGCTTGTGAGTTCGACGTCTTCGTCAGGATTCGAGGCGGGCGCGAAATTGGCGGCGTCGAGCGGTTTGTTCATGCAAATTCCCGGTTTCAGGCTCCGGCGGCCAGATTTCCGCGCCGGAACTTGAGCGCTGGAAACCTTAACCGATGGCTACGACGAGCAGCCGGGCGGGACCTTAGTTCGCGAAGCGCGGCCCTGACGACGCAGTGGCGCACGGCGCGGCTATAAGGGCGCGGGCGCGCCTTGGCAAATCAGGCTTAACTCGTGAACTGGCCCCGCCCGCGTTTGCCAACCCCGCCCGCCCGCGCTAGGCTCCACCCTGCGCCGCATCGTCTCCGCGATCCCCGTTGACGGGAGCCGCGCGGGCCTCTATATGCGCGCCATCCCGAAGCAGTCTGGGTCCGAGCGGCGCTTTCAGTCCGCACGGGCCTTTTGCGTTTCGGGCGCTCCCGCAGGGGCCGGCCTCCACCGGACGCGGGGGGTTCGCAACCGCGGCCTAGGGGCCGCCGACATGGAGCGGTGAGCCGATGGCTCGTATTGCAGGCGTCAATATTCCCACCAACAAGCGCGTCATCATCGCGCTTCAATACATTCACGGCATCGGTCCCAAGAAGGCCGAGGAGATCTGCGAGAAGGTGCATATCCCCGCCGAGCGCCGCGTTTTCCAGCTTTCGGACGCCGAAGTGCTGCAAATCCGCGAGACGATCGACCGCGACTACATGGTCGAGGGCGATCTGCGCCGCGAGGTGTCGATCAACATCAAGCGCTTGATGGACCTTGGCGCCTATCGCGGCCTGCGCCATCGCAAGCAGCTTCCCGTCCGCGGCCAGCGCACCCACACCAACGCCCGCACCCGCAAGGGCAAGGCGAAGGCTA
>JAJYDD010000239.1 GCA_021777795.1 Pseudomonadota bacterium
CGGCGGGAAATCGATCCTCGATCACCCATTGCGTGTACGGCTCCGTCACCACGGGCCAGGCGTCCTCGACGCCGAGGCGCGCGGCGATCCGGGCGCGATCCTCATCCGTCGTGGCCGGGGCGATGCGATCAACCATGGTTGAGGGAAACGCCACCTCGCCCTCGACCCAGCCGCCGAGATCGGCGTCGCGCATTTGCGCCAGCCGCGCGACCACCGCGCGCGCCGTTTCGCCATTGCTTGGCAGGTTGTCGCAACTGACGATGGTGAAAGGCGCCGTGGCCGCTGCGCGCCGGCGCGCCAGCGCCTCAACCAGAATGCCCAGCGCGCTGCGCGGCGCATGAGGATTTACGAGGTCTTGGCGGATGTCGGCATGATCCTCGTCGAGCTGACGTCGGGCGGGATCATGGCAATAACCTTTCTCCGTCACCGTCAGCGTGACGATGCGCACGGCGGGATCGCACATCGCGGCGAGCAGCGCCTCGCCGGCGCCGACGAGCCGGCGCAGCGCGCCGACGACGCGCAGATCCTCGCCCGCCTCGCTGCGCACGGAGAGCGCATAGAGCCCATCCTGCGGATCGAGAGCGCGGCTTGTCTCAGGCGACCGCAAGCTCGCGCCGCAGATCGCCCAGTCCGTCTCGCCCGCCGCCAGCCGGTCGTCGAGATAGACGGCCTGATGCGCGCGATGAAAGGCGCCGACGCCGAGATGGACGACGCCGACGCGAACCGCGGAAACGTCATAGCGCGGACGCGCGACCTGCGCAGGTAGGCCTGCGAGCGTTTTCAACGAAAGACGGCTCACTCACAGGCTCCCGGAGGCGAAGGCGCGGCGCATGATTCTCATGTCCTTCTCGTCCCTTTGTTGGCTTTCACAGTTTGTAGGCGCGCTTGGCCAGCCTATAGGCGAGGTCGCGCGCGACCACGTGCGCCTCGTCCTCGTCGAGACGATGGTTGACGACCAGATTGGTCAGATATGCGCAATCGACGCGGCGGGCGACATCGTGACGCGCCGGGATCGAGGGAAAGGCGCGCGTGTCGTCGTTGAAACCGACGGTGTTGTAGAATCCGGCGGTTTCCGTGGTCAATTCCCGGAAGCGCATCATGCCTTCGTAGGAATCGAAGAACCACCACGGCGGCCCCAGCCGCAGCGCCGGATAATGGCCGGCGAGCGGCGCCAGTTCGCGCGAATAGGCGGTTTCGTCGAGCGTGAACAGGATGAGGGTGAGATCGGCGTGATTGCCGAAGCGGTCGAGCAGCGGTTTCAGCGCCTGCACATAATCGGTGCGGGTTGGAATATCGTGGCCGGTGTCGCGCCCGAAGGTGGCGAACAGGCTCGGGTTGTGATTGCGCCAGGAGCCTGGATGAATCTGCATCACCAATCCGTCGTCGCAGCTCATGGCGGCCATTTCCATCAGCATCTGGGCGCGAAACAGCTCCTTGTCCTGCGTCGAGGCGTCGCCCGCCAGCACACGTCGAAACAAAGCCTCGGCTTCGTGGGCGAGGAGATCGGCGGTGGCGGCGCTGGGGTGTCCGTGATCGGTTGAAGTCGCGCCGAAGCTCTTGAAGAAGGCGCGTCGCTGACGGTGTGCTTCCAGATAGCCGCGCCAGTTCAGCGTGTCTTCGCCGGTGATCTCGCCGAATTGTCTTACGTTCTCACGAAAGCCGGCGAAATCGGGATCGACGACCGCGTCTGGCCGATAAGCGGTGACGACGCGACCGGCCCAACCGCTGTCGCGTATCGCTTTATGCGATTTCAACGGATCGAGCGGCGATTCCGTCGTCGCGATGACTTCGATGTTGAACCGTTCGAACAGCGCGCGCGGACGGAAGGCGGCCGTCTTCAGCGCCGCGTCGATGGCGTCGTAATAAGCGTCGGCGTTGCCGGGGCCGAGGCGCTCGGTCAGGCCAAACAAGGTCTCAAGCGCGTGATCGAGCCACAGCCGCGTCGGCGTGCCGCGGAAGAGATAATAGTGCTGCGCGAAGCGGCGCCAAATTTTCCGGGGATCGGTCTCGACCTCGCCGCCGTCGAGCCGGCGCAGGCCGAGATCTTCGAGCCGCACGCCCTGGCTGTAGAGCATGCGATAGATATAATGATCGGGGATGACGAACAACGCCGCCGGATTGTCGAAGGCGGCGTTTTCGGCGAACCAGCGAGGGTCGGTGTGGCCATGCGGCGAGACGATGGGCAGATCGCGCACGCCCTCGTAGAGGCTGCGCGCGATCTTCCGCGCGCGCGGCTCGACAGGAAACAAGCGATCGGGGTGCAGCAAAATCCTGTCCTTCATCCGGTTAATCTGATGCGGCGCGGCCGGCCTTGCGGCGCGCTCTCTTCCTCGATGTAATCGGGTAGAGATCGCGCAATCGTTCGAGGCTCGGCAATGCGCGGCCGAGATGCGCGTCCGTCGCCTCTTCGGCCTTTGCCTTATCGTTGGCGCCGATCGCCTCGACGTTGCGCTCGTGCTCGGCGATGACGGCCTTGAAGCGGCCCTCGAATTTCAAGGTCAACAACCGCACGCGGTCGATGCTCGCAGTCTCGCGCGTGACGACGCGGTTACGCAACTCGGCATGGACGCGCGCGACGATGGTCTGGGGCCGCCCATAGAAGCGCGCGAGCGCAACGGCCTCTGCGGCCGGCTCGTTGGGCCGCGTGCCTCGCCTTATTGCGTCGCCTTTAGCGTTCGTCATCAAAATTGATATACTAATATACCTTTTTCGCGGTCAAGCCGGCGCTGGGACTGGCGGTGTTTGCTAAAGATGACGGCGCCGACCTCGTTGATAGACAATCTGGCGCACATTAGCGCCGCCACGCCCTGTGGCAGATTTGTGTTTCCATGTCGCGGGCCGATAATATAGTGAGCTTCACCATCGGATTCGCCACCAAGGCGCGGAGAAGAACCCATGCTCAATCGTCGGTCGTTCCTGTCGCAATCGGCCCTGGTGGGCGCAAGCCTCGGTTGGCCGGGGCTTGTCGCGGCGGCGCCGGCGACTGTCATTGGCGTTCCGGTTCCCGTTTCCGGCGCCTTCGCCGCCAACGGCAAGTTCGCCGTCATGGGCGCGGCGCTTGCGGCCGAGGAGGCCAGCGCGGCTTTGGGGCAGCCGTTCAAAACGCTCGATCTCGACACCGAGGGCAAGCCGGCCACCGGGATCCGCAAGATTCAGGACGCGGTCTCGCAGAGCGGCGCCAAGCTGTTCGCCGGCGGCGTGCTGTCTTCCGAAGCGTTGGCGATGGGCAAGGAGGCGACCAAGGACGGCGCCGTGTTCTTCACCACCGCCGGCGCCGACGAGATCACCGGCAAGGACTGCAACAAGGGCACGTTCCGCTGGAGCGTCTCAACCTACGGCGCCATAGAGCAAACTGTGCGCCCGTTGCTCGCCCGCCTGCCCAAGGCCAAGCGCTGGTACACGATCACGCCGCAATATGTGTTCGGCGAGGGCTTGCTGAGCGCCGCCAAGAACGTGTTCAAGGACAAGGGCGTCGAGCACGTCGGCAACAGCTATCATTCGCTGAGCGAGACGGAGTTCAGCGGCTATATCACCAACGCCATCGCCGCCAATCCCGATGTGCTGTTGCTGCTCAATTTCGGTTCGCAATCCTCGGCGGCGCTGCGCCAGGCGATCAGCTTCGGGCTGAAGAGCCGCATGACCATCGTCGTCGCCTGGGCCTCGGGGCTCGAACAGTTCCAGGCGCTCGGCGCCGATCTCTGCGACGGCGTCTATTTCGGCGCGCAATATTGGCACACGGTCGATGCGCCGGGCAATCTCGCGCTCGTCAAGGCGGTGAAGGCCAAATACAACATGGCGCCGAATTATTCGCTCGCCGGCTCCTATATCATGACGAAGTTGTTGGCTGAGGCCGCAGCCAAGGCGAAGACGAGCGACGGGCCGGCCGTCGCCAAGGCGCTGGAAGGCCTCAGATATCAGGGCCTGACGGGCGAGGAGGAAATTCGCGCCGCCGATCATCAGGTCATCAAGGATTATTATCTGCTCAAGGGCAAGGCCAAGAGCGCGATGGGCGACGCCAATGATTTCGCCGACATCGTCAGCCGCGGCAAATCCTTCTTGTCCCCCGAGGCCGCCGGCTGCAAGATGGGCTAACGCGCGGGGCTGGGCTCTTGGTCTATCTGTTCCAGATCCTCAACGGCCTCGGGCTCGGCGTGATCTATTTCCTGCTCGCGGTCGGCTTGAGCGTCATCTTCGGGCTGCTGCGCTTCGTCAATTTCGCGCACGGCGCCTTTTACATGGTTGGCGCCTATTTGACCTATGAAGCCACCCGCGACGGGGCGAGCTTTTGGCTCGCGCTTCCGCTGGCCGCGCTCGGCGTGGCGGCGCTGGCGGGGCTGGTCGAAGCGCTGCTGCTGCGCCGCGTCTATAAGCTCGACCACGCCTATCACATCCTGGTCACGGTCGGCGTCGCGCTGGTGATCCAGGAACTGACGATCATCATCTGGGGTCCGATCGGCGCCAGCGTCGCCCCGCCCTCTTCGCTCTCCGGCGTGCTGATCCTCGGCCAGTTCATCTATCCGCAATATCGGCTGTTCGTGATCGGCTTCACCGCGATCCTGGCCTTGTTGCTGTGGTGGCTGCTGGAGGGCACGCGGCTCGGCGCCTTGGTGCGCGCGGGCTCGGAATCGGCGGAGACGATGGCGCTGCTCGGCTTCGACACGCCGCGCATCAACACCGCGGTCTTCGCGCTGGGCGCGGGGCTGGCGGGTCTGGCGGGCGCGCTCGCGGCGCCCATTCGCGGCGTCGAGCCGTTCATGGCGGTCGAGGCGGTGGGCGTCGCGTTCGCGGTCGTCGTCATCGGCGGCATGGGCAGTTATCTCGGCGCGCTCGCCGCCAGCCTGCTGGTGGGCGTCATCCAGGGCGTGATGGCGACGCTGTGGCCGCAGGGCGCGAGCCTGATGATCTATCTGACGATGGCGGCGCTGATCGCGGTGCGACCGCGCGGCCTGTTCGGGCGGGCGTGATGCTGAACAAACCGCTGACGCAATTCCTCCTCGCCTGCGCGCTGGCGCTGATCCTGCCGCTGGCGCTCAAATCCGGCGTGCTGGCGAGCGAGATCCTGGTCTATGGCCTCGCCGCCGCCGCCTGCAATCTGCTGCTGAGCTACACCGGGCTGCTGTCCTTCGGCCAGGGCGTGTTCTTCGGCGTCGGCAGTTATCTGGCGGCGCTCCTGCTGACGCGCGCCGGCGTCGGCGCGCCGCTGAGCCTGATCGCCTGCGCCCTCGTCGGCGCGGCTTTGGCGACATTCGTCGGCGCGATCTCCATTCGCCGTCAGGGCGTCTATTTCGTCATGCTGACGCTCGCCTTCGCGCAGTTCTTCTATTTCCTCGCTTACACGTTCCAGGACGTGACCGGCGGCGACAATGGCATTCTCGATGTGCCAAGGCCGATCATTGCCGGCCGTGCGCTCGCCTCGCCGTGGTCCTATTATGTGTTCGTCGCCGTCGTCTTCCTCGTGCTGTTCGCGGCGCTGTTGCAGGCGACGCGCTCGATGTTCGGGCGCACGCTGCTGGCGATCCGCGAGAACGAGGAGCGCGCCGCCGCCATCGGCTATCCGGTCAAGGCGTTCAAGATCGCGGCTTTCGCGCTGTCGGGCGCCGTCACCGGCGTCGCCGGCGGGCTCGACGCCATGTTGATTGGCGGCGCGCCGCTCTCCAACATCGAATATCACAGCAGCGAGACCATCCTCATCATGACGGTGATCGGCGGCGGCAACCTCATCGCCTCGCTGCTGGGCGCCGGCGCCTATCTCATCCTCGGCGATCTGCTGTCCGATGTCTGGCCGCGCTGGCTGCTGCTGTTCGGGCTATTTCTCATCGTCGTCGCGCTGTTCTTCCAGGGCGGCCTGTGGGGGCTCGTCGAGCTGGCGGCGCGCAGATCCGAACGCGCCGACGAGGCGGAGGCATGAACAACGTCCTCGCCACCCACGGCCTCGGCGTGCGCTACGGCGATTTCGTCGCGCTCGCCGACGTCAGCTTCGCCGTGCGCGAAAACAGCGTCCATTCGATCATCGGTCCCAATGGCGCCGGCAAGACGACGCTGTTTCATGCGCTGATGGGCCGCGTGCGGCCGGCGGCGGGGCGCATCGAACTCAACGGCCGCGACATTACGAACGCTTCCGACAGCGACCGCGTGCGCCTCGGCGTCGCGCGCTCGTTCCAGGTGACGAGCTTATTTGCGACGCTGCCGGTGCGCGAAAATCTGCGCCTCGCCGCGCAAGGGGCGCGACCGTGGCAGGCGCTCGCCCCGTGGCGCGGCCCCATGAGCAACCGGGCGGCGCTGGCGACGGTGGATGAAGTGCTGGCGCGGCTCGATCTCAAGGCTCTGGCCGACCGCGCGGCGGGCGAGCTTTCGCATGGCG
>JAJYDD010000240.1 GCA_021777795.1 Pseudomonadota bacterium
TCATCAGCGTGCCCTCGATCCTGTTGCCCAACCTCATACTGGAGGAACGAGCCATCCCCGAGTTCCTCCAGCACGATTGCGCGCCCGGGCCGCTCGCGCTGGCGATGGCGGGCATTTTGACCGAGGGCCCCGAGCGCGAGGCGCAATTGCAGGCCTTGGCGCGGCTCGACGCCAAGATGCGCCTGCCCGGCGACGAGGCCCCGAGCCATGCCGCCGCGCGCGAGGCGCTCGCCACGATCGCGGAAGGCGTAGTCGGCCGCTGATCTGCGTTGCCAATGCCAATCTTGGAACATCCGCGCCTTGGAACATCCGCGGCGCCGCGCGACTTTGACCCGCGTTCGCGGGTGAAGGGGGCCTTCGATGCTCCCCGGCAATCCGGCGCCGCGGGAGCAAGGCGATGAAAGTCTCGAATCTAACGTTGCTGGCGGCGGTCGCCATAGCATTCGGCGCCGTCATCAAGCGCGAGCCGCGGGCCGCCGAGCGCGTCAGCGCGCGACCGGCGCGAGCAGATCGCCAGCGCAGTCCGGGCGGGTTGCTTGTCAGGTTGTTTCGGGATGTCAGCGACGACCGCCTGTTCGCGGTTTCGGCGGGCGTGGCGTTCTACGCGCTGTTGGCGCTGGCGCCCGCCTTGGCGGTCGCGGTGTCAGTGGTCGGCCTTATCGCCGATCCCCAGCGTCTGGCGAGTCTGCCGTCGGAGCTGGGGGCGATCCTGCCGCATCCGGCCGTCACCCTGGCGCAGACCGAGGCGCAGCGGCTCGTTTCGCAATCGGCCAAGACGCTCACGGTCAAACTCGGCGTGGCTCTGCTGATCTCGCTTTGGAGCGCAAGTTCGGCGATCCGCGCCCTGTTCGACGCGCTCAACGTCATCGACGGGCAAGAGGAAACGCGCTCGACGGTCCGCCTCTACGCGACGGGTCTGGCGGTCACCCTCGGCGGCCTGGTCGTTTTGTCGCTGGCGGTGCTGCTGATCGGCGCCGATCCCCGGATGCTGTCGCTGGGCGTGATCGCCCCCGAGGCGGCGCGGCTCTATGGCCTAGTGCGCTGGCCGGCGTTCTTCTGCCTGGCGGTTCTCGTCATCTCGTTCCTTTACTGGGTCGGGCCGAGCCGACCGCCGGAGAGCTTTTCGCGGTTGCTGCCCGGCGCGGCTTGCGCCGCTCTGCTTTGGGCGACCGGATCCTACGCCTTCAGTTGGTATGTCCACACACTCGGTGCTTATACCGCGACCTATGGATCGCTGGCGACGGTAGCGGTGACGATGACCTGGCTGTGGCTCTCCGCGGCGATCATCCTATTGGGCGCGCGGCTTAATTGCGATCTGAGCCACCCCGCCTCGACGCCCGCTTCCCCGAAATGATACGCGACTTTCGCACGCCGCGAAGGAACCTGATCGGGCCTGCCGCCGTTTCCTCCCTGCATTCGGAATTTCAACCTGGAGATGAAAAATGTCGAGCACTGCCGACAAGGTCAAAGGCGCCGCGAACGACGCGGTGGGTAAGGTCAAGGAAGGCGCGGGCCGCGCCACCGACAACGACAATCTTCAGGCCGAGGGCCTCGCCCAGCAAGCGAAAGGCAAGACGCAGAAGGCGGTCGGCGACGCCAAGGACGCCGTGAAGAACGTCGTCGACAAGGCGTAACCTTGAGCGAGGGAGCCGCGGCTTCCTCCTTTCCAGCGATTAGGCCGGCCCTCTGGGCCGGCCGCACTTATTTTTAGCCGCGAGAGGGCCCCACATGAACGCCAAGACCAGCTTGAAATCCAATTTGCGAACCCCAACCGATCTCGACCCCAAGCAGGTGTCGGCGGTCGCCGAAGCTATCAACGGAATTGTCGCCGACGCCTTTGCTCTCTATGTGAAGACCAAGAATTTCCACTGGCACATGAGCGGGCCGCATTTCCGCGACTACCACCTCATGCTCGACGAGCAGGGCGCGCAGATTTACGCCAGCATCGACCCGCTGGCGGAGCGCGTGCGCAAACTCGGGCAGCCGACGCTGACCTCGATCGGCGCCATCGCAAAGCGCACACGCATCAAGGACGACGACCGCGAATATGTCGATCCCGAGGAGATGCTGGGTGAACTGATCGACGACAACAAGGCCTGCGCCAAAGCGATGCGCGAGGCGCATGAGATCTGCGACGGCGCCAAGGATGTCGCGACTGCCAGCCTGCTCGAAAATTTCATAGACGAGACCGAGCGGCGCGTATGGTTCCTGTTCGAGGCCAGCCGCGCGGCGGATAGCTCCGGCCACTAAGTCCAGGCGGCCTTATCCGGCCGCCTTCACCTTGCCCTTGGCTTGCATCGGGGTGACGCGCAGCATGGCGATGCGGTTTTTCTGTCGCCGTAGCACCTCGAAGCGGAAGCCGTGAAACACAAAGGCTTGGCGCGCCTCGGGAATGGTGCGCGCCTCATGGATGACCAATCCGGCGATCGTCGCCGCTTCATCGTCCGGCAAATCCCAATCCATCGCCCGGTTGAGATCGCGGATCGTCACCGAGCCATCGACGACAAGCGAGCCGTCGAGTTGCTGGCGCACGCCCGGCATCGCGACGTCGTGCTCGTCGGTGATGTCGCCGACGATCTCCTCGATGATGTCCTCCAGCGTGATGAGGCCGAGCACCACGCCATATTCATCGACCACCAGCGCCGAATGGGTCTTGCGGCGCAGGAACGCCTGGAGTTGGGCACGGCAGGAGGTCGCCTCGGGGATGAACCAAGCGTCGAGCGCGATATCGGCGGCGCTGAGTCGGGAAACGTCGCCATCGGCGGCGGCATAGGCGCGAAACAGATCCTTGATGTGCAGGATGCCGATGATGTTCTCGGGATCGCCGCGCCAGAGCGGGATGCGGGAATAGGGCGAGTTGAGCGCCTCGCGCACCAGTTCCGCCGGGGCCAGATCCGCCTCCAGCGTGCGCATCTTGGTGCGATGTATCATCACGTCGCGGACGGAGACGTCCTCAAGCTCCAGCAGGCCGCCGAACATGTCGCGTTGGTCGCGCGCCACCTCGCCCTCGCGATGCAGGATGTCGACGGCGCCGCGCAATTCCTCCGCCCCGGACACTCCGGAATCGAGATCGCTGGCGAATCCAAACAGCCGCAGCAGCAGACCGACCAAAGCCTCGACCGCGCGTACGACAGGAGCGAACACAGTTACGAAAAAGGCGACGACCGGCGCGATGATGAGCGCAACCCGGTCGGGATAGGCGATGGCGACGGTCTTGGGCAGCACCTCGCCGAAGACGACGATGAGCACCGTCATGACGGCGGTCGCCTCCAGCACGCCGCCCTCGCCGAAAGCGCGCACGAAAACGCTCGTCGTATAGGCCGACGAGGCGATGGTGACGAGCTGGCCGCCGAGCAGCATGGCGCTGATGAGCCGGCCTTTGTTGGCGACGAGGCGGTTGGCGAGCGCCGCCCGATGGTCCCCCCCGGTCTCCAGGGCCTGAAGCCGCGCGCGCGAGGCAGCGGTGAGCGCCGTCTCCGCCCCGGCGAAGAAGGCGGCGCCGACGAGGCTGATGACGATGACGAGCGCGGCGAGGGCGAGGGTCATGGACGCAACTCTACCGACCTGGGGCGCTTAAATCGAGGGCTCAAACGGCCGAGGGCTCGCGCCACTCCACTTTAAGCTCCTCGCGGAAGGCAAAGCGGGCGAGATGGCGCCCGACGACGTCCTTCAGCCGCTCCATATCCTCGTCACTGGCGGCCTCCAGGCGGATCGTCAGCGTCTGATCGTCGGCGGCCAGCCGCGTCTGGCCGAGCGGAAAGGTGATCTGACCGGCCTGCGCGTCGAAAGTCGCCGGCAACTTGTGCTGGAAGTGCTTGCAAAGCTGCTGGAGATATTTGCTGGCGCTGGCAGTGGGGATTTGCGCTTCGGCGCGCAGGGTCGCATCTGACATGGGGCGGGCTCCTTTTCAGGGCGAGCAGGAAAGCAATGGCGGTGGCTGGGCTCGGAGTGTCACTCAACTCAATTTGGCTAATCGGCATTTCTGCGGCAGCCGTGTAACGCCTGCCACAATGGCGCGAATGGCTTTTAGAGGGCGGTGCTCGCCTTCGACGCAGGCGACGTCCTGCGACTCTCTTCGCCTCAAGGGTGCAGTCGATGAATTTTTTCCGCTCTTTCGCTCCGGCTCTGCTTTCGCTTGGCTTGTTTGCAGCGGCGCCGCACGCTTATGCCGCCAGCAGCGACGACGCCATGAAGCACGACAGCATGAAACATGACACTATGAAAGGCGACGCCATGAAGCATGACAGCATGAAACACGACAGCATGAAGGGCGAAGCCATGAAGCACGACAGCATGAAACACGACAGCATGAAGGGCGAAGCCATGAAGAAGGACACCGCCAACTGACGAGGCGCGAGTCAGATCGCCTGATCCGCGATCCGGCCCAGACTTTCGTCGCGACCAAGCACACTCAGCACGTCGAAGATGCCGGGCGAAGTGGTGCGGCCGGTCAGCGCGCAGCGTAGCGGCTGCGCGACGGTCCCGAGCTTGGCGCCGATCTCCTCGCCATAGGCGCGCACCACCGCCTCCGTCGTCGCCGCGCTCCATTCGGCAAGCGCGGTCAGGCGCGGCAGTAGCATCTTGAGATGCAGCCGGCCGCCCTTGGCCAGCACGTCCTCGGCCTTGGGCTCGATAGCCAGCGGCCGATGGGCGAACAGGTATTGCGCGCCATCGACAAGCTCGACCAGCGTCTTGGCGCGCTCGCGTAGGCCGGGGAAGGCGGCGCGAATCTGGGCGAGCTTAGCCTCGTCGAGCCGGGCCGCCATCTCCGGCCCACCAGCGAGATAGGGCAGGGTCTTCAGGAATTGCTGGAATAGCGCCGCGTCATCGGTCGCCCGCATGAAGTGGCCGTTCATGTTCTCCAGCCGCGCGTAATCGAAGCGCGAGGCGGAGCGGCCGACGGCGGACAGGTCGAAGGCGGCGATCATCTCGTCTTGCGAGAACATCTCCTTATCGCCGTGGCTCCAGCCTAGCCGTACGAGATAGTTGCGCAGCGCTTCCGGCAGATAGCCCATCGCCCGATAGGCATCGACGCCGAGCGCGCCGTGACGTTTGGAAAGCTTGGCGCCGTCGGGGCCGTGGATCAGCGGGATATGCGCCCAGATTGGAACGTCCCAACCCAACCCCTGGTAGATCTGGGTCTGCCGGGCGGCGTTGGTGAGGTGATCGTCGCCGCGAATGGCATGGGTGACGCCCATGTCGTGGTCATCGACGACGACGGCCAGCATATAGGTGGGGTTGCCGTCGGAGCGCAGCAGCACGAGGTCGTCGAGATCCTTGTTGGGAAACACGACCTTGCCCTGCACCTTGTCGTCGATGAGAGTCTCGCCCTCTTGGGTCGCGCGCAGGCGAATGGTCGGGGCGACGCCGTTGGGCGCTTCGGAGGGGTCGCGGTCGCGCCAGCGCCCGTCGTAGCGCGGCGGCAGGCCGGCGAGGCGCTGCTTCTCACGCATCTCGGTGAGTTCCGCGGGCGTGCAATAGCAGCGATAGGCATTGCCGGAGGCCAGCATTCGCATCGCGATCTCGCGGTGACGCTCGACGCGGGTGAACTGGTGCACGACGTCGCCGTCCCAATCCAGCTCCAGCCAGCGCAATCCGTCGAGAATCGCCTCCACCGCTTCCGGCGTCGAGCGTTCGCGGTCGGTGTCCTCGATGCGCAGCAGGAATTTGCCGCCGACATGCTTGGCGTAGAGCCAGTTGAACAGAGCGGTGCGCGCCCCGCCGATATGCAGGAAGCCGGTGGGCGAGGGGGCGAAGCGGGTGACGATCTCGGACATGGCGCGCCTCTAGCAGATCGCGGCGCGCCGACAAAGGCTCGTCTCTAGGCAGGGAATGGACGATGACAGGCCCCGCCGTCGCGCCCGCCGGCGTCGCGGCGCGAGATCAATCCTTCAGCGCGAGCCTCACCGGCACATGATCGGAGGCCTTTTCCTTGGCCCGCATCTCCTTATCGACGCTCGCGGAGGCGAGCCGGTCGGCGGCCTGCGGCGACAGCAACAGGTGGTCAATGCGGATGCCGTTATTCCTCTGCCACGCGCCCGCCTGATAGTCCCAGAAGGTGTAGACCCCGCCGGCGTCTGTCGTCGCGCGCAAGGCGTCCGTGAAGCCGAGCGCCGTAAGCTCCTGAAATTTGGCGCGCGTTTCGGGCAGAAACAGCGCGTCGCCAGTCCAAAGCTCCGGATGGGCGGCGTCGCGGGCCTCGGGGATCACGTTATAATCGCCGGCGATGACCAGCGGCTCCTCGTAGTCCAGCAGTTTGCGCGCATGGCGGATGAGGCGGTCCATGAAGGCGAGCTTGTAGGCGTATTTCTCCGTGCCGGCGGGATTGCCGTTCGGCAGATAGAGG
>JAJYDD010000241.1 GCA_021777795.1 Pseudomonadota bacterium
CGAGTTTGCCGTGATCGGGCACGCGCGAGGCGAGGCGCAGCAGGGTCTCGATCTCGGCGGCGTCGGGGGCGGGGCCGGTCAATCCGGCCGGCGAGACGGAGCGGCGACGGGAAAGCAGCGCGAGGGCGTCGGTCAATAGCGGTCTCCTAGAGGTCGGCGTTTTTCCTGGACGGATTTCGCCGCGCTGTAAACCGGCCCTTGCTTCGCCGCGAAGGCGCGTTACAGGAGGCGCGAGGAGCGGTTTTGAGCCTATGGATCGTCGCGTTTTCATGGCGGGTTTGGGGCTGGCGCTGGTCGGGCCTGCGGCGGCGCAGGAGAGCGACGGCGGCCAGGGCACGCTGAACCTCACCGCTTCGCTGGGCGCCGGCGCGCCGCTGGCGGCGGGGCTGCGATGGCGCGTGTTCAAGGCGACGCCGGATTCGGACGGCCAGCACCGGCTCATCGTGGAATCGGCGCTGGCGCAGCCGAGCCTCACCTTGGCGCCAAGCGATTACGTGGTCCATGTCGCCTTTGGTCTGGCGAGCGCCACCAAAATGGTCTCCGTCGGCTCGGAGGCGCTCGACGTCAAGCTGTCGCTGGCGGCCGGGGCGCTGCGCATCCATTGCACCGCCAACGGCGACAAGCCCGTCGATCCCGCCGACGTCTCGCTGGAGATCTACGTGCCCGAGCGCAACGACGCCACCGCCAAGCTCGTCTACGCCAAGGCGCGCGAAAACGAGGTGATCGGCGTGCCCGAGGGCAATTACCACATCGCCTCGACCTATCTCGACACCGTCAGCATCGGCACGCTCGGCCTCGTCAAAGGCCAGAGCGCCGGCATCCCCACCAATTCGATCTCCGCGGGCGACGTCAACGTCGCCACCGGCAAGATCGTCGATGTGACGCTGCGCCATCGCATCGCCACGCTGACGATCAAGCTCGTCAACGCGCCGGGCGGCGGCGCGCTCGCCAATTCCACCTTCACCGTGCTGACGCCGGGTGGCGACATCGTGCGCGAGCTTGCCGGCGCCTTTCCCTCGCTGGTGCTGGCGGAGGGCGAATATGTCGTCATCGCCCGTCACGACGCGCGCACCTATCAGGCGACATTCACCGTCGTATCGGGTATGGACCGCGACGTGGAAGTGCTGGCCAGAGGCGCGACAAACTAGGGGCGGCCCAAACGACATGCAGACGTTTTTCGTGCAGATCAAATGCGAGTTGGGCAAGACCTACCAGGTCGCCAATGCGCTGGCGGAAGCCGAGATCGCCTCGGAGATCTACTCCATAGCCGGCGATTTCGACATTCTCGCCAAGTTCTATGTCGAGCGCGACGTGGACATCGGCCATTTCGTCGGCGAGAAGGTGCATGTGATTCCCGGCATCGCCGACACCCGCACGCTCATCACCTTCCGCGCCTTCTGAATTCGAGGTTCCCTATGCGCAAGATCGCACTCATCGCCGCCGTGGCGGTCAGCGGCGCGGCATTCGCCGGCGCGGCTCGGGCCGAGGAGCCGGGGTTTCTGTTCGACGCGCTGCGCAACTACCGCTTTCATATGTCGTGGGAGAAGCTGGTCAAGACGGTCGATCCGACGCCGGACTGGCTGTTGCATTTCGAGCGCGACTACGAGGGCGCGGCCGGCGAGATGACGCCGATCACTCTCGGCGGCAAGGCCTACAAGATCTCCTATGTCTGCAAGCCCGGGGATTGCCTCGCCCACAGGTTCGCGGTGCTGTTCGACGCCGAGGGCGCGCGCGCCTATGGCGCGCTCGGCGGCAAGGACGAGCCGCCGGCCTTCTTCGGAGCGCCGGACGCGGCCGAGCAGGACGCGCTGACCAAGGCGCTGCACCCGGTCGCCGCCGCTCAGACCGCCGCGCCGAAATCGCCGTAGGGCGCACGCGCCCCTTTCGGGTCCAGCGCGACGTATTCCGGCCCTTCGCCTTCGAGATAGCCCGGCCCGATGGGAATTTTGCCGCGCGCGCCGGGGAGATCGAGCACATAGGTCGGCATGGCGAGGCCGGAGACTCGCGCGCGCAGGGCGCGCACCAGCGCTTGACCCTCGGCGATGGTCGGGCGCAGGTGCGAGGTGCCGGGCGCGAGATCGGGGTGGTGCAGGTAATACGGCTTCACCCTGGCCTCGACGAAGACGCGCATCAGCGCCTCCAGTGTCTCAACCTGGTCGTTGACGCCCTTCAACAGCACGGTCTGGCTCACCATCGCCACGCCCGCCGCGATCAGCCGGGCGCATGCGGCGCGCGCCTGCGGGGTCAACTCGCGCGCGTGGTTGGCGTGCAGGGCGACATAGACGGTCTTGTCGTGGCCCTGCGTCAGCGCGTCGGCCAGCGCCCCCGTCACCCGCTCGGGCGCGGCGACCGGCAGGCGGGTATGCCAGCGCAACACTTTGACGTGATCGATTTCCGCCAGCGCCCGCGTCGCCTCGGCGAGCCGGCGCGGCGATTGGGCGAGCGGATCGCCGCCGGTCAGCACGACTTCCCAGATTTCCGGCCGGGCGCGGATGTAGGCGAGCGCCGCCGCGAAGCCTTCGGCGTCGAGCCCCGCCGCGCCCGGGCCGACGGTCTCGCGGCGGAAGCAGAACCGGCAATAGACGGCGCAAACCGAATTGAGCTTGAGCAATACACGGTCGGCATAGCGATGCACGAGGCCGCGCGTCGGGCTCTTGAGGTCGTCGCCGATGGGATCATCGAGTTCCTGGGGAAGGCGCAGGAGTTCGCGCGCGTCGGGCAGGATCTGGCGCGCGATGGGGTCATCGGGATCGGCGGGGTCGATGAGGGCGGCGAGCGCGGGCGGGGCGGAGATCGCGTAACGCTCGGCGACGGCGCGCCATTCGGCTTCGCGCTCCGGCGACCCGAGGCCGGCTTCGATCAGCGCGCGGGGGGTGGTGAGATTGGGCATGGGGCCAGCCTCTAACATGCTTTCCCGCCCAACAAACGACTCCCCGTCGCGCGCCGCTTGGGTTACGCTGGCGCCGTGGAGGCGCGGCATGGCGTTCGAGAACAAGCGTCCGCAGGATCTCGCCGACCGGGTGACGCGTCGTCGCGCGGCGCGGGGAACAGCGCCGGCGGGCGATGCTTGGCGGCGCGAGAGTTTCACCCTGCCGCGCATCGAGGCGCGCGACAAAGCGCGCGAATGGTTCGACCGCTACCCCAAGGCCGCCTATCTCACCGAGATCGAATTCTGGCGCGTGCTGGAGGATGACCGCATCGAATTCACCATGCGCCGCCTGCCGAGCGCCGATTGAAGCGGCGCTTGTCATCGCGGAGGCTTTTCCCTAAGACCGTTAAAAGGTTAGTGGCATTTAAGACGCAAATTTGCGCTTGCCGCGAAAAGGGGGGAGGTCGATCTTGGAGTCTTCAGACGCCAACAACAGCCATACGCCGGTCATCCTTTGCGACGCCGTGGAGTCGCTCGCCGTCCACAATGGCGTGGCGCGGCTGCAACTCACGCGGCTTACCGCCGAGGGCGGCTCGACCCCGGCGCTCGAACTCCTTGCCCCCACGGTCGTGGTGGCGCAGATCATCGCGGCGCTGCAATCCATCAAGCTCTGATTACATCAGCGCCTCTGGCCGGATCGGGAACCGCTGCGGGCGCACGCCCATCGCATGCCAGACCGCATTGGCGACCGCGCCCGCCGTGCCGGTGACGCCGATCTCGCCGACGCCCTTGATCCCAAGCGCGTTGACGAAGGGATCGTGTTCCTCAATCAGCAGGGCCTGCATCGGCGGCACGTCGGCGTTGGTCGGCACGTAATATTCGCCGAGATTGGCGTTGACGATGCGGCCCGTGCGCCGGTCGATCACCGCCTCCTCGTGCAGGGCGAACGACAGGCCCCAGATCATGCCGCCGAAATACTGGCTCTGCACCAACCGTGGATTGATAATCCGGCCGGCCGCGAAGGCGCCGACGATGCGGCTCGCGCGCACCATGCCGAGGTCGGGATCGACCTTGACCTCGGCGAACACCGCCCCATGCGCGTGCATGGCGTATTGCTTCTGCAAGTCCGCATTGGCCGCGCCGGAACCCTCGCCGACGATTTCGGCGAGGCCGGCGCGGGCGAGGATCGCGGCATAGGGCTCGCCGCGCGTCTCATCGTCGCGGCGCAGCAGGCGGCCGTCGCGGGCGATGAGGCCGGCATTGCCGGCGCCATAGAGCGGCGATTGCGGGTCTTGCGTCGCGATCTCGGCGAGTTTGGCCAGCGCATCGGCGCCGGCGTTGTGGATGGCGAGGCCCGCCGTCGCGGTGTGGCCGGAACCGCCCGCAAGCCCGGCGTCGGGGCTTTCCGAGGTGCCGCTGCGCAGTTCGAACTTTTCCAGCGGCAGCGCCAGCGCGTCGGCGCCGATCTGCGCCATCGCGGTCAGGGCGCCTTGGCCCATGTCGTGGACGGTCGCCTCGACCGCGCCGCTCCCATCGGCCTTGAGGACCGCGCGCGCCGTACCCTGGAACATCACGGCGGGGAAGGTGGCAACGCCGACGCCCCAGCCGACCAGCAGCCCGTCCTTATCGCGCATCTGGCGTGGCGCCAGCGGCCGTCCGGCCCAGCCGAAGGCCTTGGCGCCTTGCGCGAAACATTCGCGCAGCGCCTTGGAGGAGAATGGCTTGCCGGAGATCGGCTCGGTCTCGGCGTAATTGAGCAGGCGAAATTGCAGCGGGTCGATGCCGGCCGCCGCCGCTATCTCGTCGATGGCGCTTTCCAGCGCAATGGAGCCCGAGGCCTCGCCCGGCGCGCGCATGAACAGCGGCGTGCCCGTGTCGAGCCGCACCGCCTCATGCGAAGTGCGGATCGCCGGGCTTGCATAGAGGGTGTGCGAGGCGTCGGCGGCGCCCTCGTAGAAATCGTCGAAGCTGGAGGTCGCGATCTTGGCGTGATGGGCGAGCGCCGTCAGCCGGCCCTCGCCATCGACGCCCAGGCGCAGCCGCTGGCGCGTCGGCTGGCGATGGCCGAAGGGGCCGTAGAGTTGGGTGCGCGTCATGACGAGTTTGACCGGGCGGCCAGCCATCTTCGCGGCCATCACGCCGAGCACGATCGGGCCGCTCAGCAGCCCCTTGGCGCCGAAGCCGCCGCCTAGGAAGGGGCTGCGCACCAGCACGTCGGCGGGCGGCAAGGCGAAGATTTGCGCCAGCCGCGCCCGCGTCATCGCCAGCCCCTGGGTGGGCGTATCGACGACGAGCTTGCCGCCCTCGAAGGCGGCGACGACGACATGCGGCTCCATCGCGTTGTGGTATTGCGCCGGCGTTTCGTAAGTCACGTCGATGGCGCGCGCCGCGCCCTTGAGGCCGGCCTCAACGTCGCCCTTCTCGGCGATGGCAGGGTGGCCGATGCCGACATAAGGCGGCGTGTAGCTCTCGGCCGCGTCGAGATGCGCGCGCGGCGGCAGGCTCTCGTAGACTGGCGCCAGAAGCGCCGCGCCTTCGGTCGCCGCCTCCAGCGTTTCGGCGATGACGACGGCGATCGGCTGGCCGGCGTAACGCACTTTATCATCCTGCAACGCCTGGAAGCAGAAGTTGAACGGCTGGTCGTGGACGTCGGGATTGACGAAGATCGCCGGCTTGTCGGCCGGCGTCATCACCGCGACGACGCCCGGCTGGGCCTTGGCCGCCGCCACGTCGAGGAAGACGACGCGCCCGCGAGAAATCGTCGCTGTCGCCAGGGCGGCGTGCAACAAGCCTTCCGGGCGCTGGTCGGCGGCATAGGTCGCGCGGCCCGTGACCTTCAGCGGCCCGTCGTGGCGGGTCAGCGGCTGGCCGGAATTGGCGCCGTGGCGGGCGCGGGCGGGATCGTTCGAAAGGGCGATGTCGATCATCGGGCGGCTCCGAAGGGCGAGGCGGGCAAAGCGGGAATGTGGGTTCCCGCCGCCGCCAGTTTCAGCGCGCGCGCCGCGACCCGGCGCGCCAGTTCGATGCGGAAAGCGTTGTCGCCGACGGGCTCTGCGCCCTCCAGCGCCAGCGCGGCGGCCTGGGCGAAGGCTTCCGGCGTGGGCTTGGCGCCCTTCAGCGCCGCCTCGGCGTTTCGCGCCCGCCACGGCTTGGGCGCCACGCCGCCGAGCGTCAGCCGCGCCTCGACGATGAGCCCGCCCTCGATCCGCAACGCGGCGGCGGCGGAGGCGAGCGCGAAGGCGAAGGAGACGCGGTCACGAGCCTTCACATAGCGGGAATGGCCGGCGAAGGCCGGCGCCGGCAAGCGAACGGCGAGGATCAACTCGCCGGCGCCAAGCTCGGTCTCGTGGCTCGGCGCGTCGCCGGGCAGGCGGTAAAAATCGTCGAGCGCGATTTCGCGCCGCCCCTGCGGCCCGGCGATCTCGACCACGGCGTCGAGCGCGACCAGCGCCACGGCGAGGTCGGAGGGGTGG
>JAJYDD010000242.1 GCA_021777795.1 Pseudomonadota bacterium
CTGATTGGCTTGCGCCAGCGCCGAAGGGCCGTGGCGCGCGACCAGGATCTTCAGCAGTTCCGCGCGCACCCGCTCGGCCGAGAGCGTCGCCAGCCCTGCCCGCTCGGCGATGGCGGCGGCAAAGCCCGAGGGGTCCAGCCCGCCGTCGCCGAAGCGCGCGGAAAAGCGCAGAAAGCGCAGGATGCGCAGATAATCCTCGCGGATGCGCTGGCGGGGATCGCCGATGAAACGCACGCGGCCGGCTTCGAGATCGGCGAGCCCGCCGACGTCGTCGCGCACGAAACCCTCGGCGTCGAGCGAAAGGGCGTTGAGGGTGAAATCGCGCCGGCGCGCGTCGGCGGCGAAATCGCGGCCGAAACGCACCTTGGCGCGCCGGCCGTCGGTCTCGACATCCTCGCGCAGCGTCGTCGTCTCGAAGGGCCGGCCGTCGATAATCAACGTCACCGTGCCGTGGGCGACGCCGGTGGGGACGAAGTGAACTCCCGCCGCCTTCGCCCGCGCCATCACGACATCGGGCGTGGCGGTGGTGGCGAGGTCGAAATCGCCGGGCGGCTCGCCGAGCAGCAGATCGCGCACCGCCCCGCCGACGAGCCGCGCCTCCTCGCCGCCGGCGTTGAGCAGCGCCAGCGCCTGCGCCAGCGCCGGCGTCTTCAGCGCCGAGAGATCGGCGAGCCGGCCGTCGGCGAGCGCCAGTCTCATTTGAAGCGCCCCGGCACGATGACGCCGTTTTCGAGATGGGCGGGCACGTAGAGGCCGTGGCCGCGCGGCGCGAACAGGTTCGCCCCCAACAGGCCGCCGGCCGCCGCCGCCAGCCCCGCGATCGCCAGCCAGCTCAGCCGCCCGCGCGTCCAATGCTCGACGGCGAGCGGGTAGCGCAAGCGCAGCAGCAGATAGACGGCGAAGGCCGCGAAGGGCAGCAGGAACAGCCCGACCGTCTCGAAGACCGTGCGCTCCATCAGCGCAGCCTTTCCCAGAGGTTGCGCAACATGCCGGCCGTGGCGCCCCAGATATAGCGGTCGTGATAGGGCATGGCGTAATAGCGCCGGGTCTTGCCGCCCCATTCGCGCGCGTGGATTTCGTGGTTGGCCTCGTCCATCAGGAAGGCGAGCGGCGTCTCGAAGGCGGCCTCGACCTCCTCCGGGTTGAGGGTCAGCGCGAAGCCGGGCTCGACCAGCGCCACCAGCGGCGCGATGCGAAAGCCGGTGCCGGTGAGATAGGGGTCGAGCCAGCCGAGCGGCTCGACGAAGCGCGCTTCCAGGCCGATCTCCTCATGCGCCTCGCGCAGCGCGGTTTGAAGCGCGGTCTCGCCGGGATCGATCTTGCCGCCGGGAAAGGCGACCTGGCCGGAATGGGCGCGCAGATGGCTGGCGCGCTGCGTCAGCAGCATGGTGAGGCCGTCGGGACGCGCCACGACGGGAGCGAGCACAGCGGCGGCGCGCGCGGGCGGAAGCTCCGCCGGCGGGCCGCCGTTGAGCGCGAAATCGCTGGAACGGCCGGCGGTGAAGGCGTCGGCGCTGAGGTCGGCGTCGAGTCTGGCGCGCGCCAGGGCGCGGAAGGCTGCGGGGTTTTGCGGGATCATGCGCGGCGCCGTCTGGTCAACGCGCGGGTGCAAGGCTTTGAGCAAAAGGCGGGACGTTGATGAATTGTGCGGCGCAACATCAAGGGCTTAGCTACCAAAAGTCGGTTTTTGCGCGCGGGCTGCACAAGTCATTTCAGCGTGTTAGACGCCAAAACCCGGTTTTTTACCGGGGGGGGGCGCCTGGGACGAGGCGTCTTCGGGAGACATTCTAACGCAAGTTTGCCGGGGGAAGAAATGATTTGCCGGGGCGCGGGCGGGTTGCCGGGTTCGTCTGCGAAGGTCCGCAACGGGCGGGGGCGCGGACCTTTATGCCCCCGATTTCTGCACCGCATAACACATTGATCTCATTTTTGGTGCGCAAATCATGGTTGCCGCCCTCGCGGGCTTAAACAAGTTCGAGGCGCAGCTCGCGCCCGACAGCGCGGGCGGCATTCATCAGGGTTTCAAGTGTCACGCTGCCGCTCGAAGGATCAAGCAACCGGTCGAGCTGCGCGCGGCTGGTGTGCATCATGGCGGCCATGCGCGACTTGGTGAGGCCGCGCTCTTTCATGGCGGCGGCGATTTGTTCGGCGATGACGCTCTTGACGGCGGCGGCGGTCACGTCCTCGCGGATGCCCTTTTCATCAAGCCAGCTTTCGAAGGTCGAGCCGATATGCGGATTCTTGTTGGTCATGGCGCCGTTGCCTCCTTCAATCGCTGTTGCGCCAAAGCTATTTCTCCGGCTGGCGTCACCTGGGTCTTCTTGATGAAGGCGGTCAGCGCGATCAGCATGCCGTCATGGAAGCCTAACAGGACGCGCCCTTCGCGGCGGCTCGGCAACGACGAACGCACTTCCCAAAGCCCATTTCCAAGCGGGCGACACACTGGCAAGCCAATAGGCCAGCCGAATTGCACTTTGGCGACGTCGCGCCCGATGATCCGTTGATCCTCGCGCGGCAGCTCATTCAGTCACTCCCGCACCGGCTCGCGTCCGGCGGCGGATTTCCAGAACACCAAAGGTATGGGTTTCAAGCGTTCGATCATTCACGACGCATTGTATCAATTTTGGTACGAGTCAGCAACATCAAAATCAACGCTGCGGGCCGGCGCCATTGAATTACGGGGATAACTGAAAGCTCTAGTCGACGATGCTCATACGTCTGTGAACGAAGCGGTCGAAGTAGGGCAATTGCTCAGGCCCCGCCCCCTCACAGCCCCTCGATCTCCCGCGCCGGCCGCATCGGGAAAAACAGACCGTCCGACCGCACGCCGAACCAATCCTCGCCCGCGTACTCCTCGACCACCCCCATCTCGACGAGATCGTAGAACAGCGGCCGCTTGACCAGCGCCCACAGGTCGCCGCGCACCCGCACATAAGGCTTCACCCCCTCGGCGGCGCCCGCCTCGAAGCGTAGCGGATGCTCCGGGCCGGCCCATACGAAATCCTCGACCTGGGTGCGAAAGCCGATCCGCCCGTCCTCGGCGCGCATCTCCACCGCCAGGAACGGCGCGTCATCGACCTTGATGCCGACGCGCTCTACCGGCGTCACCAGCACATAACGCTCAGGATCCTTGCGCAGGATCGAGGAGAACAGCTTGACCAGGGCTAAGCGGCCTATCGGCGAGCCGAGGTAATGCCACGTCCCGTCGGCGGCGATGCGCATGTCGATGTCGCCGCAGAACGGCGGGTTCCACAGATGCACCGGCGGCGGGCCGCGCTGGGCCGCCGCCTGCGCCTGGCTCAGGCCCGCCAGCGCCTCGTCCGGTGATTTCTTGCCGTTTTGCGACATTATTTCCATCTCGGAACTTGGGCCGCCATATTCTCGCGTCGATTGCGCGCCAAAGCCTGCTCGACAGGCGCGCGCCAAGCCCTAATCTAGGGCGAGTAGGACGAATTGGAAATGGATTCGCGGGCGCCCGCCCGGGAAGGCCGCCAGGAGATCGGAATGCCGGTTACCGAATTCGACGCCGCTCTCGCCAAATCGGCGGAGGCCACGCTGGAGCGCGTGAGCGCCGCGCGCGAGGCGGTCGGCGCGGTCATCTTCGGCCAGCAGAGGGTCGTCGACGAGGCGCTGACGACGCTGCTCTCGGGCGGACACGGCCTGCTCATCGGCGTGCCGGGCCTCGCCAAGACCAAGCTGGTGGAGACGCTAGGCATCGTTCTCGGGCTCAATGCGCTGCGCATCCAGTTCACGCCCGACCTCATGCCCTCCGACATTCTGGGCGCCGAGGTGATGGAGGAGGGCGCGGACGGGCGCCGTTCGTTCCGCTTCCTGCCCGGCCCCGTTTTCGCGCAACTGTTGATGGCCGACGAGATCAACCGCGCCAGCCCACGCACCCAGTCGGCGCTGCTCCAGGCGATGCAGGAGCGCCATGTCACCATCGCCGGCGCCCGCCACGACCTGCCGCAGCCGTTCCACGTGCTGGCGACGCAGAACCCGCTGGAGCAGGAGGGCGCCTATCCGCTGCCCGAGGCCCAGCTCGACCGCTTCCTCATGCAGATCGACGTCGGCTATCCCGACCGCGCCGCCGAGCGGCGGGTGCTGATCGAGACCACGGGCGTCGTCGAGACCAAGGCGAAGGCCGCCATGACCGCCGAGGATCTGATGGCCGCGCAGCGCCTGGTGCGCGCCGCCCCGATCGGCGACAATGTCGTCGAGGCGATCCTCGATCTCGTGCGCGCCGCAAGGCCCGGCGAGGGCGATGCGGAATTGACCAAGCCCATCGCCTGGGGGCCGGGCCCCCGCGCCGCCCAGGCCTTGACGCTGGCCGCCCGCGCCCGCGCGCTGATCGACGGCCGGCTCGCGCCGTCGCGCGACGACATCGTCGCGCTGGCCGAGCCGGTGCTCAAGCACCGCATGGCGCTGACCTATCCCGCGCGCGCCGAGGGCGAGACGATCCCCACCGTGATCGCCCGCCTTGTGGCGAAATACGTGCGGTGAACGTGGCCGCAACCGCGAGAGCGCCCCAGCAGCAGGCCGCCGAGCTAGCCTCCCGTCTGCCCGATCTCGTGGTCGCGGCGCGGCGGCTCTCGCATAGCCTCATGCACGGCGTCCACGGCCGCCGGCAGGCGGGGCCGGGAGAGACGTTCTGGCAATTCCGTCCCTTCGCCTCGGGCGAGCCGGCCAACCGCATCGACTGGCGCCGCTCGGCGCGCGGCGCGCAGGCCTTCGTGCGCGAGCGCGAATGGGAGGCGGCGCAGACGCTTTGGCTGTGGTTCGACCGCTCGCAGACCATGAATTTCCGCTCCGATCTCGCCAGCCAGAGCAAGGTGGACCGCGCCGCGGTGCTGTCGCTGGCGCTGGCGGATCTCACTGTGCGCGGCGGCGAGCGGGTCGGGCTCCTCGGCCTGTCGCGGCCGATCGCGGCGCGCGACATCATCGACCGTTTCGCCGAAATGCTCGCCGCTCCCGGCCCCGCGCCGGCGCCGCTGCCGCCGGCGGGAATCGTGGCGGCGCGCGCGAAACTGGTTCTGATCGGCGATTTTCTGAGCGACCCGGCCGAAGTCGCCGCCGCCTTCGGCGCCCTCGGCGGCACCGAGGGCCATGTGGTGATGATAGCCGATCCCGTGGAGGAAATCTTTCCTTATCAAGGCCATACGGATTTCCTCGACATGGCGGGCAGCCCACGCTGGCGCGCGCCGCGCGCCGAGGATTTGCGCGCCCGCTACCAGGAGCGGCTCGCCGCCCAGCGCCATGCGGTCGAGGCGGCGGCGCGCGGACGCGGCTGGGATTTCCTCATCCACCGCACTGACGCTTCCGCCGCCAGCGCGCTGCTCGCGCTTCATGCGCGGCTCTCCGACCCGGTTACCTGAAATGTTCGGACTGCCGCTCGCCTTCGCCGCGCCCGCCGCCCTCGCCGCGCTCGTCGGCCTCGTCGGGCTTTACTGGCTGCTGCGGGTCACGCCGCCGCGCCCGCGCCGAGAGGTTTTCCCGCCCATCCGCCTGCTCATCGGCTTGACGCCGAAGGAGACGATGGCGTTCCGCACGCCCTGGCCACTGTTGCTGCTGCGCCTGGCCATCGCCGCACTGGTGATTCTGGCGATGGCGGGGCCGATCTGGCGGGCGCTCAGTGTGGCGGGCGGCGCCAAGGGCCCGCTGCTCATCGTGCTCGACGACGGCTGGCCGGCGGCCCCGACCTGGGAGCGTCGCATCGCGCTCGCCAGCGAGGCGGCGCAGGCGGCGGCGCGCGCCGGCCGCCCGGTGGCGCTCGCGGCGCTGTCGCACGGCCCAGAGGAGATCGTCGCCGCCGAGGGCGAGGCGGTGGTGGCGAGGCTCGCGGCGCTTTCGCCCGCGCCCTTCGCGCCGCCGCGCGCCCCGGCTCAGAAGGCGGTCGCCGCCTTCCTCGCCGCCCATCCCGATGCGCAAACCCTGTGGGTCGCCGACGGCCTCGATTTCGGCCACGCGCCCGAATTCGCCCGCCTCCTGCAAAGCCACGCAGCCGAGGTCGCCGCCGATCCGCAGACGCCGCTGGCGCTGGTCGGCGCGCAGAGCCTGCCGGAGGCCCTCGACGTCTCGCTCGCCCGCGCCGACGCCTCGGGGCCCGCGCGCGGCGTGGTGCGCGCTTTTGACGCGCGCGGGCGCAGCGTCGGCGAGGCGGCGTTCGATTTCGGCGACAAGGATGCGGCGACGGCGCGCTTCGCGCTGCCGTTGGAATTGCGCAACGACATCGCCCGGCTTTCCATCGACGGCGAACGCGCGGCCGGTGCGGTCTGGCTGGTCGACGAGCGCGCCAAGCGCCGGCGCGTGGCGGTCGTCTCCGGCGCCAGCGCCGATCTGCGC